>JAYVTX010000428.1:0-4372 GCA_043788425.1 Rhodospirillales bacterium | reverse complement strand
CGGCGCGGCTGGATGAGGAAACGTCGGTGCTGACCGGACGCACCCTGGCCGGTGCGCCCGGCCGGTATGTGGCGCTGATGGCGAAAAAGGCCCGGGTAGGCCGGATCTTCCTAGATTATTTGCGCAACGACCGGACAGCGACGGCGGTCGCGGCCTGGTCGCCACGGGCGCGGGTGGGCGCCACGGTGTCGATGGCGGTTGCCTGGTGCGATCTGAAGCCGGGTTTTGACCCGGCCCAGTTCACCATCCGGACCGCCCCGGCGTTGATGCGGCGTGCGGACCCGTGGGCGGGGTTGCTGGCGGCAGCGCGTCCACTGCCGCTGTAGGGACTTGATTAACGGGTCGGCAATCTTCGTGTGGTTCCATCAGGCCCTATTGGTACGGGGGCTGCGGCGATGGTTTGGACAGCGACGGCCAGGGCGGCATGAGCATCGGGCCAGACGCAGCCGTTTGCATGCAGCAATGTACCGATACTTGCCCCTTACAGATTGAGGCTGCATCGCTACGGGCAGACGCCACCGACTTGCGACTGGCCCTGCACGTCGCGCGGATTGGCATGTGGCGCAGGGTGCTTGCGACGAACGATCTGGTTTGGTCCCGCGAACTGCATAATTTATTTGGCACCGACCCGGCGGTGTTCCATCCCAGTCTGGCCGGGTCGATGCTGTTGGTTCATCCCGACGACCGGGCGATGGTACAAACCTCCTATGCGCGCGGTGCCATGGGCGAGGCAGTGGGATACGAATTCCGGGTGCCGGTGCCCGATGGCAGCGTGCTGTGGCGTCGGACGGAGCTACGGGCGGAGCGGGACGCCGCCGGTGCGGTCGTGGCGGTGCGGGGCGTGGTTCAGGACATTACGGAACGCCGGCGCGCGTCGGAGCATATCCACCACCTGGCGCATTATGACGTACTGACCGGCCTGGCGAACCGGGCGCAGATGGCGACGTCGTTGCGACGGCATCTCGGCCGGGCAAAGCGAATCGATGCGCCGCTAGCGTTATTGGCGATCGACTTGGACGGGTTCAAGGCGGTGAACGATCTGTTGGGCCACGCCGCGGGCGATGGATTGCTCCAGGCCATTGCCGCCCGGTTGCGCGACAATGTGCGCGAGGGGGATACCGTCGCGCGGCTGGGCGGTGATGAGTTCGTTGTCATTCAGAGTGAGGCGGCGCAGCCCGAGGGCGCGCTGCATTTGGCGGAGCGTTTGGTGCATGTCCTGTCGGAGCCGGTCGACGTACCCGGTGGCGTTGCCACCGTTACCGCATCGATTGGGATCGCGCTGTATCCCGATGACGCGGCGACCATTACGGACCTGCATGACGCCGGCGCCGCCCTGCTGGCCGCGGCGGATACGGCGCTGTACCGGGTCAAACGTGGCGGGCGGAACGGCCACGCCTTCTTCCAGCCCGGCATGGACGGCCAGCAGAAGGAACGCCGGGCACTCGAACACGATCTGCGCCAGGCCCTGGCCCGGGGCGAATTCAGCCTCGCCTACCAACCGCAGGCCGCGGCCGGCACGGGCGATGTCCTGGGGTTTGAGGCGCTGTTGCGCTGGACCCACCCCCAGCGCGGCATGGTTTCGCCCGCCGTGTTCATCAAAGTGGCGGAGGAGACGGGCTGCATCCTGCCGATCGGCGCGTGGGTGCTGCATGAGGCCTGCCGAGAGGCAGCGACCTGGGCGGTGCCGTTGCATATTGCCGTCAATGTCAGCGCGCTACAGGTGCACCAGGCGGACCTGCCGGCCTTGGTCGTTGCCGCGCTGGAGGCATCAGGGCTGGACCCGGCCCGGCTGGAGCTGGAGGTGACGGAAAGCGTGCTGCTGACGGACGGGAGCAGTGAGGCATCGCCCGAAAAGGTCATCGCCGCGCTGCATCGGGTGCGGGCGCTGGGCGTCCGGCTGGCTATGGACGATTTCGGTACAGGCTATTCCTCGCTGGCCAGCCTGCGCGCGTTTCCGTTCGATAAGATCAAGCTGGACCGCGGGTTCGTCGCGGATATCGGGTTGAGTGAAGGGGCCGACGCTATCGTGCGCGCAGTGCTTGGCCTTGGTCGAGGCCTGAATATGCCAGTTGTGGCAGAGGGGGTGGAGACGGCAAGCCAGGCAGCCGCCCTGCGCCGCGGCGGATGCGATGAACTGCAGGGCTATCTGATCGGCCGGCCCATGCCGATCGGCTGGTACATGTCACTGACCTCTGCCGTGCTTACGCCCATGACTATCACGCCCGATATCACGCCCGCTGCCACGCCCGCTATGGTCTGATCTTAAACGGGATGGAATTGGGCGTGATGCAGGCGCGCGTATAGGCCATGGCCAGCCAGTAGTGCCGCATGATCGCCTTGCTCCACCACCCGGCCCCGGTCCATCACCACGATCTGATCCGCGCCCCGAATGGTCGCGAGCCGGTGGGCGATAACCAGCGTCGTCCGCCCCCGCGACAAATCGGACAGGGCGTCCTGGATCGCGCGCTCGGTCTCGGTATCCAGCGCGGATGTCGCCTCGTCCAGGATGAGAATAGCCGGGTCGCGCAAAAATAGGCGGGCGATGGCCAGACGCTGCTTCTGCCCGCCCGAGAGCTTGACGCCACGTTCGCCCACCACCGTGTCGTAACCGGCCGGTAGGGCGTCGATCGTGGTGGCGATCCGGGCCTGGGCGGCGGCACGGGCGATCTCGGCATCCGTGGCACCCGGCCTGCCATAGCGAATGTTGTCGGCGATCGTGCCACTAAACAGGAACACGTCCTGCTGGACGACGCCGACTTGTGACCGTAACGATGCCAGAGTCATGGCGCGGATGTCGGTGCCGTCGATCGTGATTATGCCCGATTGCGGGTCGTAGAAGCGGGGTAGCAGGGCACATAATGTCGTCTTGCCAGCGCTCGACGGTCCCACGAAGGCGACAGTCTGGCCCGGCATGATTTCAAGCGTAAGGTCGCGCAGTACCGGGTTATCGGCGGCGCCGTAACCGAACTGCACGTGGCTGTAACGGACATGCCCGCGTAATTGTCCAGCCGGTTTAGCGTGCGGTAGATCATGCACGTCGGGTACGATTGCCAGCAGATCCAGGTAACGGCGGAAGCCTGCAATGCCCTTGGGATAGGTCTCCATAACCGACGCGATCTTCTCAACAGGGCGAAAGAAGACGCCGGTTAGAAGCAGGAAGCCGACGAAGCCGCCATTGGATAGGCTGCCATGCAGGACAAACCAGGTGCCGGCCAGCATTACAAACAGCTGGGTTGCCCGCATGCTAAGGTAATTCAGCGACGTGCTGGTGGCCATCAGGCGATACGCCTGTAGCTTTGTGGCCCGGTAGCTGGCGTTGTCGGCGGCGAAGCGGGCGTTCTCCTGCGCCTCCTGCCCGAATGCCTGGACGACGCGGATGCCGCCCACCGTCTCCTCGATCTGGGCATTGAACGCGCCTACACGGCTGAACAGCGTCCGCCAGTTGCGGGTCATGCGTGCGCCGTAGCGGGTGCTAAGCCCAACAGTGGCTGGCACGACCAGGGTAGTCAGCATCGCCAGCCGTGGTTCAATGGACGCCATCAGCGCAAACGCGCCCAGGAACGTCATAATGGCGATGAACAGATCTTCTGGCCCGTGATGGGCGACCTCACCCACTTCCTCCAGGTCCTTGGTGAGCCGGGCGACTAGGTGACCGGTGCGGTGGTTGTCGAAGAAGGCGAAGGACAGGCGCTGGATGTGGGCAAAGGCGCGGCGGCGAAGTTCCGTTTCGATGTTGATACCCAGCCGGTGTCCCCAGTAGGTGACGATGGCCATCAGCGCGGTGTTGAGCAAGTAGATAAGCAGAAGGGCCGCGGACGCGCCGACGATCAGTGTCCAGTTGTTGGACGGCAGCAGGTCATCGACGAACCGGCTGACTGCGATGGGGAATCCGAGTTCGAGCAAGCCAGACAGGATGGCGCAGCCGAAATCGAGCAGGAACAAGCGGCGGTGCGGGCGATAGAGCGCGGCGAACTGGGTGAGCATGGAGAGTAGGTCGGGAGTTTTGGCGAAGGTGGCAAGGCAGAAAGTCGTTACAGTACCATTCTGGTGTAAGCGTTTCTTTGCACTTTTCCACCCATCGCGGTCGTGTGATCGGAGATTTCGGGGTCCGGCTCCGATTATCGGTTCCGGCGGCGTCGGGTTGGTGAAGTTTCGTTGACCGAGGGGCGGGCTGATCCGTATCCATCTCCCGTGACCAACGCCTCTAGGAGCTTTCCATGAACAAGTTTATCGCACTCGCAGTCGGCGGCTTTGTAGCCTTTGCCGCTTCGCAGGCGTCCGCAGCAGCTTACTCGGTCAACAACACGTTTGGCCCGGGCAAGACCGACTTCACGACCACCACGCTGTCGCTCGCCGCGTTCGACACAACGCT
>JAYVTX010000427.1:0-2681 GCA_043788425.1 Rhodospirillales bacterium | reverse complement strand
CTGTCGGCCCGCCTGCACGCCACCTCCCCCCGGTACACCCGGCCCGCGACACCCTGGCCGGCCGCTCTTATACACGGCGGCGTCACCGTATTATGGCTGGTGCTGTTCGCCCGCGCGTTTGGGGCGGGTGGCCTGTTCGCCTGGTCCGTGGGCCTGGCCTATATTGGCTACGACACGGCGTTGCTGGTGTTCGTATTCGCCCAAACCCTGCCGCTCCGCAGGCCCAGCCCGGCCCTGGCACCCGTCAGCCCCGCGACCCACGCTGTTGTTATCGCCGCCCGGAACGAGGCACCGGGTCTGCCCGCGACGCTCGACGCCCTATTTGCCCAAACCCAGCCGCCGACCACCATCCTGATCGCCGATGACGGTTCGACCGACGGCACCGGCATCCTACTCACCAACCGGTATGCACTGACGCAAACGGCCCCTGACGGTACCTGGCGATCGCTCACCCACCCGACGCTACGGTGGCTGCCATTGGCACCGGGCGGTAAGGCGCGGGCGCTGAACGCTGCCATCGCACACTTAGACGAAACGCTCATTACAACCGTCGATGCCGACACCCTGCTAGAGCCCGGCGCGCTCGCGGCCATGCAGTCTGCGTTCGCGACGGACGGTACCTTGGTGGCGGCAACGGGCGTGCTGTTTCCCCGCTGCGCGCCCGGGCCGACAGCTAATCTGTTTCAGACGTTTCAAACCTACGAATACATGCGCAACTTCCTGTCCCGCTACGCCTGGGGCCAGCAGGACGCGCTGCTGCTGCTATCGGGTGCCTTTGCGACCTACCGCCGCCAGGCCGTGGTGGACGTGGGCGGCTTCGACGATGATTGCCTGGTCGAGGATTATGAGCTCACCCACCGCCTGCGCGACTACGGCGCAAAAGCGGGGCTGCATTGGCGAACGGACGTGATTGGGGCCGCGCGTGCCCAGACCGAGGCACCAGGTGCCCTGCTGCCGTTCCTGCGGCAGCGTCGCCGTTGGTTTGGTGGTTTTTTACAGACACAGCTTTGGTACCGGCACATGGTCGGTAACCCGGCCTACGGGCACCTGGGCACCCGGATGCTGCCAATCAAAGCCTTCGATACGATGCAGCCGCTCTACGGCCTGGTTAGTATCGCGTTGCTGCTGGCAGCCATCGTGCGCGGCGATGCAGAGGTGGCTGTGCCGGTGGCTGGGGTGATCGGCGGCAAAATTGCGGTGGACATCGCTTTCTACCTTTGGTCGTTGCACCTCTATCGCCAATGGCAGGGTGACGCCGCCCGGGTCCGGCTGTTGCCGGCCATCGCCGCCGCGTTGATCGAGCCGTTTACGTTCCAGGCTTTACGCCACACCGGGGCCGCGCTCGGTTGGGTCTCGTTCCTCACGGGCCGCCGCAGCTGGGGTGCTCCCTCCCGTGCCTCCGCCAGTGCCTCCGCCAGTGCCGCCGCCAGTACCCCCGCCAGTACCCCCGCCAGTGCCACTGACCGTACCAACGCCGCCATAGCCGCGCCGCACGCGACACTCTAGTCTTCGGCTCGTTTACTGGAGACGCCTTTGTTCCGTCGCACCGCCCTGACCGGCGCCCTTATCCTGCCATTCGCCCGCCCGGCGGCAGCCGCCAGCACGATCGTCGTGGCCGCCCAGGCGCATTATGCCAACCTGGCCCGGCAGCTGGCACCCGGCGCGGACGTTACCGCCGTTCCAATCGGCCCCGCCCAGGACCCGCATACGTTTGAGCCCGGGCCGAGCATCGGCCGCGCTTTGGCCCGCGCCCAGATCGTGATCCAAAACGGGCTTGGATACGACCCGTGGCTCGATCGTTTGGCACGAAGCCGGCCGCGCCTGGTGATCGCAACAATCCTCGGTCGCCACACGGGCGATAACCCGCATTTGTGGTACGACCCAACCGGTTTCGAACCTGTCACCCGTGCGCTGGCAACAGCGTTGCAAGCTGACCCGGCGTCCGTCCTGGCCCGGTTCGACCCCATACTCACCCGCATCGCCGCCCTACGCACTGCCCATGCCGGCACCCCAGTTGCCGCGACCGAGCCTGTGTTCGGCCTCATGACCCAAGCCATCGGCCTAGACATGCGGCACGGCCGGTTTCAGCTGGCCGTCATGAATGGGACGGAGCCGCGGCTGTCCGACGTGGCCGCGCTAGAGAGCGATCTGCGCGGGCGGCGGGTGCGCGTCCTGATTACCAACAGCCAGACCGCGGGCGGCATTACCGGGCGCGTTGCCGCCCTGGCCCGTAGCGCCGGCGTGGCTCTGGCCCCGGTTACGGAAACTATGCCCCCTGCGCTCGACTATCACGGCTGGCTCGATGCGAGCCTTACGACGCTGCAAATGGCCCTCGAAGCGAAGTGAACGCCGTCACGCTCGATGGCCTGACGGTGGCGTTGGGTGGCCGGGTGGTGCTGGACGCCATATCGCTGGCCATTCCGGAGGGCGCTTTCGTCGGCGTGCTAGGGCCAAATGGCGCGGGCAAGACCACGCTGTTCCGGACGCTGCTCGGCCTGATCCAGCCCAGCGCTGGTGGCGTTCAGGTCGCGCCGGGTCAGGTCGGGTACATGCCGCAGGTTCGGACGCTGGGTGCCGGCGCCCGGCTGCGCACCCGCGCGTTCCTGGCCAGCGCCCTCGATGGAATCCGCTGGGGCCTGCCGCGCACAACCCTGGCCGGCCGGCGAGAGATCGATCGCGTG
>JAYVTX010000426.1:0-3613 GCA_043788425.1 Rhodospirillales bacterium | reverse complement strand
TGCGGGACGGTCAGGTCGACTATGCAGATAAGACCACCGCGTCGCTCGAGCAGATGTCGACGGACGTAACCGCGTTTCTAACGTGGGCCGCCGAGCCTGAGTTGGAACGGCGTAAGCAGATGGGCCTGAAATGGGTATCGATCTTTGCCGTGCTGACCGGCCTCACTTACGCGGTCAAAAAGAAGGTCTGGAAGGACGTCCACTAGGTCTTCCAAACGGGCACAGGTAGAAATCGCCGCGCGGGAAGCCGTGCGGCGATTTTGTTTGTTAGGGATTGCAGATGGCGCAGGTCACGCCGGTTATCGGAATTATCGGTGGCTCGGGCCTATACGCCATTCCGGGGTTGACTGGTGCCGAATGGCGAACCGTCAAAACGCCATGGGGCCTGCCGTCTGACCAACTCCTTTTCGGCGCACTCGATGGTGTCGCATGCGTGTTTCTGCCCCGCCATGGCCGTGGACACCGGCTGTCCCCCACCGACCTGAACTATCGCGCGAATATCGACGCGATGAAGCGCGCAGGCTGTACCGACATCTTATCCGTTTCTGCCGTCGGAAGCCTGAAGGAGGAACTGCCGCCGGGGCACTTTGTCATCGTCGATCAGTTCATCGATCGCAGCTTTGCCCGCGAGAAGAGCTTTTTTGGTACTGGTTGCGTGGCCCACGTGTCTGTGGCGGAGCCTGTTTGCCCACGGCTGGGCGATGCGGTCGAAGCTGCCGGACGGAACCTGGGCATGCCTATTCACCGCGGCGGCACGTATGTGGTGATGGAGGGTCCGCAATTCTCAACCCGCGCCGAAAGCCATCTGTACCGAAGCTGGGGTGCGAGCGTTATTGGCATGACCAACATGCCCGAGGCAAAATTGGCGCGAGAGGCAGAGCTTTGTTATGCCACGGTTGCGATGGTTACAGATTACGATTGCTGGCGGGCCGGCCATGAAGCGGTAACAGTTGAGGAGGTCGTGCGGGTTATGCACAGTAATGCCGACCGCGCCCGCGCCTTGATTAAGGCAGTTGTCCCTTCGATTGGTAAGCCACGCGACCTCTGTCCAGCTGGTTGCGACCGTGCCCTGACCCACGCGATCATCACCGCCCCAGCCGCCCGTGACCCGGCATTGATGGCGCGGCTAGACGCGGTCGCTGCGCGGGTACTCAGTGCCGTTTAATCAAAAAGAATGCGACGGTCGCGGCAATTAGAATAAGAAACCAGGCATTCCCGCCAGGTACGTTGGTCCACGTCCACTGCGCAATCGGTAGTGGCGAGGCAACGAGCAGCAGAACGAGCAATAAGGCAAGAAGCCACGGTAGCAACGGGAACCTCCTGACATCGAGTGATTGGTACCATACCCCTACTGTCCAACTGTCAAATAGGGTGCGTATCGCAGACGTGGTTAGCCCGGAATCGCAAATCGCCGGAACGACTGCGCGAGCACGTCATAGATCGGAGCCTTGAAACCGACCGCGAGGGCAGGTAGTTCGGATAGCGCGACCCAGCGCCAGGCGTCGAACTCTGGGTGCGGGTCGAGATCTAGCCGGATATCTGTATCCGTGCCCCTAAATCGCAACGCAAACCACCGTTGCCGTTGTCCCCGGTACTTACCGCCCAGCGCCCGTCCGATCAGTTCCGGCGGCAGATCGTACGTCAGCCACGTGTCATGCTCGCCAATGATGTCTGCCCGGTCTGTCCCAATTTCTTCCGATAATTCTCGCAGGACTGCGGCGCGCGCGTCTTCCGCTTCATCGATCCCACCCTGGGGCAACTGCCATCCGCCCGGCGTACCCTCCGCATTTGGAAGGTCGGCACGGCGGGCGACGAACACCATGCCACGCCGGTCGAACAATACGGCACCGACATTGGGCCGGTATGGCAGTGTCATTGCCCGTGTGTCGCTACGATAGCGCTGACAGGAACAAGCACGAACCCACGGCTTTCCAGCGTCTCTGCCCACGCCGCCATGCGTTCGACCACAGCCCTTCGTGGGGGGCCGGCCAGCGCCAGGACGAACCCACGCTCCCGCGCCAGGCGTTCGATGGCGGCAAGCTTTGCTTCGATTTCTGCCCGGGCCTGCTGCTCATCGATGATGGACGCGACCTGCGCCACTGGAATTTCAACGGCGGGCAACGACGCGCCGGGGCGCGGGTCAACGTAGAACAGGCCGCGCCGGGCGATCTGCTCCAGCATTGTCGTGAAGGAGCTTATTTGTCCGGCAAACCGCTCACCCCGTAACCCGTTATCCCCGGCCCCTGTCGCGCCAGCATAGCCCTGGGTCCGGCCGAGTGCCCATTCCAAGTTCGCCTGGTTCTCCAGCAAGCTTGCGCCCGTCAGCAAAGCATGTTGCCCGGCGGAGTCGGTTCCGTCCACTTCCATCGGAATGGACGCCAGTAATTCGTGCCCGTGAGCGCGCGCGGCATCCAAGACCGGTGCGGCGTTGGTTGCGTACGGGGAAATAGCCAGGGTCACGGTTGAAGGCAGCAGGCGGATCGCGGCCAGGCTATCGGCCTCCGAAAGCGCCATCCCCGATAGTAGAATAGCGATACGCGGCCGCCCGTCCGGCGCGGCGGCTGGCCGGGCATAAACCTTCATAGCAGTACGTCCGTCGGTACTGATGCGTGGCACTTGCAGCCCTGGCACCGCGACCGACGGCTCTAACAGCGCGGAGTCGGGAGGTGCCGTCGTACCGTTCCATTGCCGCGTAATCGAGGCCGGCGTAATCGGGCGCCGGGTATCCGGGGCAGTGACGATAGCAGCAGGTACAGCTCGGGGAAGTGGCCCCATTGCCTGTAGCGTTGCAGCCAGCAGGGCGGTCCCCAGTAGCGTTACGCCCCAAAACACGGCCAACGGCCGCGCGCCGGCCGGCATGGTCAAGCCGCGGGCCAACACGCCGAGATTAGCGTGCGGCGCGGCGCTGTTGGGCCATCGCCCGCAAAACAACCAGGCCCTGCTGTAGCTGGAAATCCGTCTCCGACTTGGTCGCGTCGAATGCGGGCTGATTCTCTGGCGGCAGCTTTGGGATGTCTTTCGCGATTGCGGGCAGATCTGTGCGTACCGGTGGCGTTGCTGGCTGCGGCGTACCACCCTGGTTGCGTAGCGAGTGGTTCAGATCTGCTTCCCGCTCCGGCCCAAACCGGGGCACTTCTGTGCGTGAGGCAGCAACCTCAACATCCGGAGTGATCCCAAGCCCCTGAATGCTACGGCCGGACGGCGTGTAATACCGCGCTGTGGTCAGCCGCATTGCACCGTTGGCCCCCAGTGGCATGACCGTCTGCACCGAACCCTTGCCGAAGCTTCGCGTGCCGATCACGACCGCGCGGCGCTGATCCTGCAACGCACCGGCCACGATCTCCGACGCAGACGCCGATCCCCCATTGATCAACACCACGACTGGAAGACCGCCGGTGATATCGCCGGGCTTGGCCGTCCAACGTTGGCTTTCTTCCGGCCGGCGGGACCGGGTGGATACGATCTCACCCTGGTTCAGAAAATCGTTCGAAACCGCGATAGCCTGGTCCAGCAACCCACCCGGATTACTACGCAGGTCAAGCACGATGCCACGCAGCGAACCGCCGGCCTTTGTCCGCAGGTCCTGCACTGCCTTACGCAGGGCCGGGTCGGA
>JAYVTX010000425.1:0-6871 GCA_043788425.1 Rhodospirillales bacterium | reverse complement strand
GCTGGCACGCAGGCGGCCGCCGGTACTGGCGTTGTCGTGGGCGCGGCCCGGTGCGCTTGATACCGCATGGTCCGGGGTGGCAAAGGCCAGCTCTGGGTTTTGAACACGCAGACCCCGCGCCAGCACCTCCGTCAGCGCGCGGCCGCCTGACAGATCGTGCAGCAAATGGCGGTCGATATGCAGCAGGTCCCAGCCATCGCCAAGGCTGGTGACCACGTGGCTGTCCCAAACTTTGTCGAACAGTGTGCCCATGCCCGCACAAACCACCGCAAGATGCCGGTTGACGCAACCCGATCGTCCATAGGCTACTAACCTAAATACGGTTTCAAGGACCTTCTGATGAACAACGTTACACGCCGGGCAATGCTGGCTACCACTGCGCTGCTCGCGGCTCCTGCCATCGTCCGCGGGCAGGGTGCGCCGATCAAACTCGGCATCCTGCAGCCCGTCACCGGCGCGCTGGCGCAGGATGGCGAGCTCGGGCGGCTCGGCGCGCAGCTGGCGATTGACGAGGTGAACGCTGCCGGCGGCGTGCCCGGCCTCGGTATGATCGAGATGGTGTTTGGTGATGCCCGATCCACCCCCGACGCCGGTACGGCCGAGGTTGAGCGGCTGAATAGTGAGGGCGTGTGCGCGATCGTCGGTGGGTTCGCGAGCCCCATCTGCCTCGCCGCAAGCCAGGCGGCGTCCCGCTACGGATTGCCGTACATCGTCGACGTGGGTGTAGCCGAAAGCATCGTGACCCGGGGGCTGACCAACACGTTCCGTTTTGCGCCCGGTTTTTCGACCGTGACGTCGGTGGCGTTGGACAACCTGGTCACGATCAACGACGCCGCTGGCAAGCCGGCCAAGACCGTTGTGCTGGTGCATGAGGACGGGCTGTTCGGCAGCGGTCTAGCGAAATTGATGCAGACCGAGCTGCCCAAGCGCGGGTTTGAGGTCCTGGACACCATCGCCCACCCCACGCCCGCGCGGGACATGAGCAACGTGGCGCTGCGTATCCGGTCGCTAGCGCCCGACCTGATCGTACCGTCCGACTATTATGCCGAGTTCGTGCTGCTGGCCCGCACACTGCAGCAGCAACGTATCAAGCCAAAAGGCATTTACGGCGTGCTGAACGGTGCCGCGTCCAACTATCGGTTCGTGAACGAGTTCCCGACGATCGCGGAGGGGTTGCTGGACTGCAATCATTGGGCCGATCCGAAAAACCCCAAGACCGCCGCGCTGAAGGCCAAGGTCGAGGGGTTAGGTAAGATCTTCTCCTACAACGTTATGCTGAACTACTCCTGCGTGCTTCTGGTGGCAGACGCGCTCGCCCGGGCGAAAACGGCGGACCGGGCGGCGTTGCTGGCGGCGATCGGGTCGTCGACATTCGCCGGGCACATCATGCCGTACGGGCCGACGCAGTTTGTGAATGGCCAGAATAAGGGGGCAACTCCCGTGAACACGCAGGTGCAGGGCGGAGCGATCAAGGTCATATTCCCCAACGCGGTGGCCGACGCCAAGCCGGTGTTTCCCGTCACCTAATCATGGCCCCGGCTATTGTGGCGGAGGCTGTGGTTAACGGGTTGCTGACTGGGGCAGTGTACGCGCTGGTGGCGCTGGGCCTAACGTTGATCTACGGCGTGCTGCACATCATCAACTTTGCCCATGGCGCGCTCCTGACATGCGCCATGTTCGCGGTGTGGGCCCTGGATGCGGCGTTTGGTCTGGACCCGTACGTGGCGATCATCGTCCTGGTGCCGTGCGCGTTCGGCCTGGGTTACGCCCTGCAACGCTACATCATCGGCCCGGCCAGTCGCGGGCGGGACGGCAACGTGTTGCTGGTAACGCTGGGTCTGGCAATCGTGATCCAGAACGGTCTGTTGGCGGTCTTTCATGCCGATACCCGGTCGCTGGCGCGGGACAGCGCGTTCGACGTTGTGGCAGTCGGCCCCATGCTGCTGTTAACGCCGCGCCTGGTCGGCTCCGTGGTTGCTATCGTGGTGGCCGTGTTGTTGTGGCTGCTGCTGACCCGCACCGATACGGGCCGGGCAATCCGGGCTGTCGCGCGGGAGGAGTTGGGCGCGCGTCTGGCCGGCATCGACGTGCGGCACATTTACGCCGTGACCTTTGGGCTGGGCACCGCCTGCCTCGCCATCGCGGCCGGGCTGCTGATGCCGAGCTACACCGTGAACCCGCGCACTGGTGAAGCTTTTGTGCTGGTGGCGTTCACCGCCGTCGTCTTGGGCGGTATGGGATCGATACCGGGCGCAGTGTTGGGCGCGCTGCTGATCGGTACCGTGGAAAGCCTGAGTGGGCTGTTCCTGGGTGACAGCCTGGGGCAGGTCGGCATCTTCCTGCTGTTCATCCTGGTGCTGTTGGTACGCCCGGCGGGGCTATTCGGTGCGCGGGCATGAAATGGGTCGTGGCGGCGTTGGCGGTCGTGCCGCTGGTCGCATCGTCCAACACGCTGCTGAACTTTGGCGTGACGGTGCTGATCGTGGCTCTGGCGGCACAGGGGTGGAACGTCATCGGCGGCCTGGCCGGGCAGCTTTCGTTTGGACATGCGGCGTTTTATGGCGTGGGTGCCTATACGGCGGCGCTGCTGCAATTGCGGTTTGGCTGGAACGCTTATGCGGCGGCAGGCGCGGGCATTGTGGCCGGGGCGGCGCTGGGTGCGGCCATCGGGGCGCTGGTGTTCCGGGCCGGATTGCGCGGTTCGTATTTTGCCCTGGTGACGCTCGCGTTTGCGGAGGTGCTGCGTATCCTCGCCAATGCCAGCCCCGGTACCGGCGGCGCGGCCGGGCTGCTGCTGCCGCTAGACGCCCAGCCATCCAATTTTCAGTTTGCCAGCCGGGTTGCGTTTTACGCCGTGGCGCTGGCCTACGTCGCAGCCGCGCTGGCGATCACGCACGCGATCACGCGCTCCCGCTTTGGCGCGCAACTGGCGGCGGTGCGGGAGAATGAGGATGCAGCCCGGGCGCTGGGCATCGATGCGCTACGGGTGAAGGTGCAGGCCATGACCCTTTCGGCCGCCATAACTGCGGCGGCAGGCGTGCTGTACCTACAGTTTTATTTGTATATTGATAGCGGGATTGCCTTCGGGCCGGCCGTGTCCGTCACCGCGTTGTTGGCGCCCGTCATCGGCGGGGTTGGCACCGTGTTCGGCCCGCTGGTCGGCGCGCTGGCGCTGGAGGGTTTGGGCACCGTTACCCGTATCGTCGGCGGGTCGCGGGCGGGGGTGGACCAGGTGCTGTTTGGCATCCTGCTAATCGCCGCCATCGCCTTCATGCCCGGCGGCCTTGTCGGCCGGCTTTCCAGACGATGACCGTGGTGCTGAAGGTGGAGGGCGTTAGCAAAGCCTATGGCGGGCTGCTGGCCGTGGCGGACGCGTCGCTGGCCATCGAGGCGGGCACCATCACGGGCCTGATCGGGCCGAACGGCGCGGGTAAGACGACGCTGTTTGCCATCATCGCTGGCTTTGTGCGGCCCAGTTCGGGGCAGGTTTTTTACGATGGTCGTGACATCACGGACCTACCGGCCCATCAGCGGGCACGGCTGGGCGTAGTGCGCACCTTCCAAATCGTCCAACCCTTCGCCGGGCTGACGGTGCGGGAGAATATCGCGGTCGGCGCCCATCTGCGCCATGCCGGGCGGACCGCGGCGCTGGGGTTTGCAACCGCCGTCGCCGCCCGCCTCGGTCTGTCTGACGAACTGGACAAACCGGCATCGGCGCTGACCGTCGCGGGCCGCAAGCGGTTGGAGTTGGCCCGGGCGCTGGCGACGGAGCCGACGCTGCTGTTGCTCGATGAGGTACTGGCCGGCCTGAACCCGTCGGAAATCGCGGCCATGCTGCCGGTGCTGCGCGCGATTGCGGCCGGCGGTGTCACGGTGCTGATGATCGAGCACGTGATGCAGGCGGTCATGCAGCTGTGCACGGCCATTCACGTGCTGGCACAGGGACGCATCATCGCCGCCGGCCCACCCGCCGCCATTTGTGCCGACCCGGCCGTGATCGAAGCCTATTTTGGCGCAGGGGCCGCCGCCCATGCCTGAGTCGCTGCTGCACGTCGCCGGATTACGCGCCGGGTATGGCGCGACAGAGGTGCTGCGCGGCGTCGACCTGACCGTGCAAGCTGGTGAGATCGTGGCAATGCTCGGCAGCAACGGCGTGGGTAAAACCACGATGAACAAGGCGCTATCCGGCGTCATCCCCGTCCGTGGTGGAGAGATCTGGTTCGCCGGTTCTCGCCTAGATGGGGCAAGCCCCGCTGCCATCGTCGCGGCCGGGCTGATCCATGTGCCGGAGGGACGGCGGGTGTTCCCGAACCTGTCGGTACAGGAGAACCTGATCCTTGGCAGTTATCGCCGTGGGCGGCCCCGGCGGGCCACAAACCTCGATCGCGTGTACGGCTTGTTTCCCCGGCTACGGGAACGCCAGCGCCAGCCGGCGGGTACGCTATCGGGGGGCGAGCAGCAAATGCTAGCGATCGGCCGCGGCATGATGGCCGAGCCGCTGTTGCTGATCCTGGATGAGCCGTCGCTCGGTCTGTCGCCGCTGCTGGTGACAGAGATGTTTGCGCTGATTGCCCAGTTGCGCGCCGATGGGCTGGCTATTCTGCTGGTGGAGCAGAACGTGGTGCAAACGCTACATCTGGCAGACCGGGGTTATGTAATGGAAAACGGGCTATGCGCGCTGTCCGGCCCGGCCGCCACGCTGCGCGCCGACCCTGAATTGCGGCGCACATATTTGGGATTATGAGCATGTTACGGGATGATCTTCAGGCCGGCATTGTCGTCGCACCCGGCGTCTATGACGCGCTTACGGCGTCGTTGGCGCAGGCGGCGGGGTTCCCGGCGCTGTATTTGTCAGGCGCGTCGATCGCCTACACGCGGCTGGGCCGGCCAGATATCGGGCTAGTCTCGATGAACGAGGTTGCCGCAACAATTGCACTGATCCGTGACCGGGTGGACACGACGCTGATTGTGGACGCCGATACGGGCTACGGCAACGCGCTGAATGTGCAACGAACGGTGCGGATGTTTGAGCGCGCGGGCGCCAGCGCGATCCAGATCGAGGATCAGACCATGCCCAAGCGCTGTGGACACTTGCGGGACAAGACGCTCATTTCTCCACAAGAGATGGTGGGCAAACTCCACGCCGCCCTCGATGCACGGGCCAGCGCCGACACGTTGATCATCGCCCGCACCGACGCTGTCGCCGTGGATGGGATCGGCCCGGCGTTAGAACGTGCCCAGGCCTATGCGGAGGCGGGTGCCGATGTGCTGTTTGTCGAGGCACCGACCAGCCGCACCGACCTGGCAGCGATTGGACAGCTCCACACGCTGTGTCCGCTAATGGCCAACATGGTCGATGGCGGAGATACGCCGCCTGTACCGGTAGGCGAGCTGGCGGCGTTGGGGTTCCGGCTTGTTATCTTCCCCGGCGGCATTGTTCGCGCCCTGGCCCGCACGGCGCAGGACTACTACGCGTCGTTGGCGCACCATGGCAGCAATGGGCCGTTTGCCGGGCGGATGTTCGATTTCGCCGGGCTGAACGGCCTGCTAGGCACCGCGGACCTGCTGGCGGCCGGACGCCGGTATGACGGCCGATGATCGACCCCGTCACGCTCGCAATCCTGGATGGTCGGCTGACGCAGGTTGCCGATGAGATGGATGCGACGCTCTACCGTGCTGCCTTCAATCCCATAATCGCTGAGGCGAAGGACGCCTGCCACGGCCTGTACCACGCCGAAACGGGCGACACGCTGGTGCAGGGCGCGCAGGGCCTGCCGATCTTCGTCGGTGCCATGGCATTTGCCGTGCGGGCGGTCATTGAGAAGGTGGCGCGCGATGGCGGCCTCGCACCCGGCGACACATTCCTGTTCAACGACCCGTATGCGGGCGGCACGCATCTGAACGATTTTCGCCTGGTTCGCCCCGTGTTTCGCGGCGACACGCTGTTCTGCTGGCTGGCGTCGGCCGGCCACTGGCTCGATATCGGCGGCAACGTACCCGGCGGCTACAACCCGCACGCGACCGAGAGCTTCCAAGAGGGTATGCGCATCCCGCCCGTAAAGCTCGTATCGGCCGGGCGGATGAACCACGATCTGCTGGACATTCTGGCCGCCAACTCTCGCGTGCCGACGTCGAACTGGGGCGACTTGCAGGGCCAGCTTGGCGCGCTCGATCTGGGCGATCGCCGCCTGCATGGCTTGCTGGACGAGTACGGTGATGCAGTCGTGACCGCGGCGTTCGAGGCATTTTCCCGCCGGGCGGAGGCACTGATGCGCGCCGCGATCGGGGCGCTGCCAGATGGCCGATATTCGTTTGAGGACATTCTCGACAATGACGGGATTACGGCTGCCCCCCTTACGGTAGCGCTGGATTTAACGATTGCTGGCGACGAGATGACGATGGATTTCTCCCGGTCCTCACCGCCGACGGCTGGGCCGGTCAACATAGCGTATGCGACATCCGTCGCTGCTTGCTACGTGGCGTTGAAACACGTTTTCACCACCGTGCCCGCCAATGCCGGCTGCCTGGCGCCAATCCGGTTCGTAGTGCCGGATACGACCCTGCTGGCTGCCGGGCCGCCACGGCCGATGGCGGGCTATACGGAAACGATTTTGCGGCTGATCGGCGTTGTACTGGGTGCCCTGGCGCAGGCCGACCCGGCACGTGCGACCGCCGCCCCATTTGGCACCATCAACGCGCTGTCGCTGGCCGGGCATCGGGCCGATGGCACGCGCTGGGTCATGTTCAGCTTTTTCGGCGGCGGCCTGGGCGGCAACCCGGAATCCGATGGCCTGAGCCACGCCAACAACCCGATTTCCACCGCCACCATTCCACCGGCCGAGATCCTGGAGGCGGCGTACCCTGTCCTGTT
>JAYVTX010000424.1:0-2528 GCA_043788425.1 Rhodospirillales bacterium | reverse complement strand
CGCGCATCGCGGCCTGTTCGGACCCGGCGATCCGGAGGCCCTGGCGTCGGAGATGCTGGCGGCCGACGACCGGGTTGGGCGGGTGTTCCAGCGCCGGCGGGCCGATGGCGCCACGTTCGAAAGTCAGTACATCCCGCTGGCCAGCGGCGTTGCTATCTCCATCAACGACACAACCCAGCTGACGGCGCTAAGGGACCAGGCAGAACGGGCGTTCGACCGGGTTCATGAGGCGATGGCGCAGCTACGTGTCGGGCTGGCTGTCTTTGGGCCGGACCGGCGGCTGGGCCTGCATAACGCACAGTTCGTCAACCTGATGGGAATGGAGGACGCGCCACCGACGGCGGGAACACCGTTCGGCGACGTGGTGCGCGCAGCAGGCCGCACTGCGGCGTTCGCTGGGCCGTCGGGCAGCGAGTTCCTGACCGTTCAACGCGCCCAGGACCGCAGCCGGGCGAGCCGGACCGTCTGGCACCGCCCGGACAGGGTCGTCGTCGCCCTGAAATCAGACCCGCTTGGGACGGGTGGCTGGACCATGACGCTGCTGGACATCACCGCCCAGTCTGTGGCGGAGGAGGAAGTGAAGCGCCGGGCCACGCTGCTGGAGACGATCATCACCCACCTGCCGTCGGGGGTCGTGGTATTTAGCGCCGACCAGCGCCTGGCGGTGGTCAACCACGCATACCGCGCCATCATGCACGGTGCGGCGGCGAGCGTTGGCGAATTCGACCGTGACATCGTGCTGCGGCAGGCCAAGGCCGGCGAGTTTGGACCGGGTGATCCGGATACCCTGACCGCGGAGCGAATGACGGCCCTGGACCATACCAAAACCGGCGTGCACCGGCGCCAGCGGCCAACGGGGCAGACCATCGAAATCTGTACTGCGCCATTGCCGGACGGTGGAATGATTCGCGTCTTGAACGACGTGTCGGGTGAGGTTGCAGCCACGGCGGCGCAGACCCGCCATGCCGAGACGATGGCGACCATGCTGTCCCATATCCGGCACGGGATCGTGCTTTGGGACAGCGAACAACGAATAATCGCGGCTAACTCCGTGGTAACCGATCTACTCGGCGCAGAACCCGATCTGTTTGTACCGGGCACATTGCTAGACGCGACCATTATATCCGCCCTGTCTCGCGGAAATTTCGGCGATGCGGACGTGGGCAAGCGGCTGGCCGTGGCCCTCGCCCAGCGTGACCGGACCCAATCCCATGTCGATCAGCGTGTGACGCGGGACGGCCGGGTGCTTGAGGTCCGGTCGGACCCGACCCCTGGTGGCGGCTTCGTCACGACCTATACCGACATCACGCCGATCCGCCAGGCAGAGGTTGCGGCGCAGGATGCCAAGGCCACGGCCGAGCGGGCAAACCTGGCCAAATCCGGCTTCCTCGCCGCAATGAGCCAAGAACTCCGACGCCCACTGGCCCAAATCCTGGATCAGGCGGCGATGATCGTGCGTGATACGTCGTCGCACCCGGTCAGCACGACGGACGATACGGCCCCAGCGCTGGCGCAGGCGGCGAAAGCCATCATTCAGGTCGGGCAATCGATGCTGGCCCGGCTCGGCAACATCCTCGACGTCGCCCGGCTGGAGGCTGGCCGGTTCGAGTTGGCAGACGACGTGATCGCCCTGGGCGCACTGGTTCGGGACGCGCTGGCAGGTGCCGATCAATACGCGGCCGCGGCCGAAATCGTTCTGTCAGTGGATTTGCCTAGTCCCGAGCCGGCGATACGGGGGGATAGACGGCGGCTACTGAATGCACTTGACCACCTGATCCGCCACGCGCTGGCCCTTACGCGACCGGGCGACGTGGTCACGGTCGGGGCTGCGTGCAACTCGGACGGGCTCACCCTGACCGTGACGACGCCCGGCGCGCTGATGGGCCCAGCTGCGCGGGAGCGGGCGTTCGATCCGTTCAGCCCGTCCGACGACAGCACCGGGCAACAAGCAGTGCTGCGCCTCGGCCTGTATGCAAGCCGGATCGTGCTGCAGGCCCATGGAGGAACGGTACAGCTACACAGCGAACCGGGGGCCGGCACAAGCGCCCGCATCCACCTGCCACCGGCCCGGGTGTTAGTCCGGTCCAGACCCGGCCGTTCGATGGAATGCGCTGGCAATACCTCTGCCCAGTCAGTATAAAGGATGCGCATGACCGCTCTCGACACGACCGACGCTTTGTTTTTTGGCTCTGGCAGCCGGCTCGATCAGCACCACACCGACGCCATGGTCCGCGATGCGCTGGACGGCATGGATGATGGCGAGCTATTTTTGGAATACCGGCAGAGCGAGGGATTAAGCCTTGAAGACGGCCGGATCCGCAGCGCTTCGTCCGACACGCAGTTGGGCTTTGGCCTACGCGCCGTCCTGGGCGACCAGGCTGGCTATGCGCATGCCGGTGAGCTGACGGAGGGGGCGCTGCGCCGGGCGGCGGCAACCGTTTCGTCCGTGCGCGCTGGCCGGTCTGGGACGGTGGCAGAGCGGCCGCGGGCGACCAATTCCCGCCTGTATTCGGACGCGAACCCGTTGG
>JAYVTX010000423.1:0-6520 GCA_043788425.1 Rhodospirillales bacterium | reverse complement strand
TGCATGGGCGTGCAGACGCCAGCATCGGTATCGTAACGGTGGGTAAGGCGCATCATGACGCCATGCACGCACTGCGTGGCCTAGGGCTCGACCGGCATCCGGACGTGGCCGTGTTCAAGGTCGCGATGGCTTGGCCGCTCGAACCCGGCGCAATCGGTACCTTTGCCCAGGGAAAGCGCGCGATCCTGGTCGTGGAGGAAAAGCGCTCGCTGGTTGAAATGCAGCTACGCGACCAGCTTTATGCCCAGCCCAACCGCCCCACGATCGCGGGCAAGGTTCTGCTGCCGGCCACGATGGAGCTGTCACCGGAGCTGGTGGCCGCCGCCCTGGCGCAGTTTTTGCCGGGCGCCGGTGTGGAGTGCCCACCCTGGCCATCCCACGTGCCGGTTGGCGTCACGCCGGGCCTGCTGACCCGCGGCCCGATGTTCTGTGCCGGCTGCCCGCATAACACCAGCACGGTCGTGCCGGCCGGGTCGCACGCGATGGCCGGCATCGGCTGTCACACGATGGCGCTCGCGACGTCCGCCGAGACGAAAACATTCAGCCAAATGGGTGGTGAGGGCGCGCCCTGGGTCGGGCTGGCCCCGTTCACAACCATTCCGCACATGTTCGCCAACATGGGCGACGGTACCTACACGCATTCAGGGCTGCTCGCGATCCGCCAGGCCATCGCAGCGGGCACGGCGATCACCTACAAAATCCTTTATAACGACGCGGTCGCCATGACGGGCGGCCAGCGGGCGGAGGGCGGGCTGACCGTCCTGCAAGTCGCAGCGCAATTGGCGGCGGAGGGCGTAGGCCTGATCGCGGTTGTGGCCGACGACCCGGCCCGGCTACCGGCGCCCGAGGCGTTGCCGCCGGGCACGCTGCGGCATGGCCGGGGGGAACTGGACGCCGTGCAGCGCCGCATGGCCGCGCATCCGGGGGTGACGGCCATCATCTATGACCAGGTGTGTGCCACCGAAAAGCGCCGGCGTCGCAAGCGGGGCACCATGAACGCCGCCGTCGCCCGCGTGATGATCGATCCGCGCGTGTGCGAAAACTGCGGCGATTGCACCGCGCAAAGCAATTGCATCGCAATCGAACCGATCGATACCGAATATGGCCGCAAACGCCGGATCAGCCCCACGAGCTGCAATACTGACCTGTCGTGCCTGAAGGGGTTTTGCCCCAGCTTCGTCACCACCACGGCGCCCGAACTGGCCGCAGATGCGTCACCCTGGCTGGCCCAGGAAGATGCGCTGGCCGCCGCCCTGCCCGCCCCGGTTCTGGCTCCCCTGCCATGGGCCGGCCTGTTTGCCGGCATCGGCGGCGGCGGCATCGTGACTTGCGGCGCGATCGTGGCGATGGCGGCGCATCTCGACGGGCTACAGGTCAGTACGCTCGACTTCACGGGATTGGCCCAAAAGAACGGCGCTGTGGTGTCGCATGTGCAGGTAGCAGAAAACGGCCTGGACGTTGTGCGCATCCCGCACGGGACCGCAGTTCTGCTGCTGGGCGCGGACCTGGCAGTGGCGGCGGGAGCCGACGTGCTGATGCGATGTGCACCGGCAGCGGTTGTGATCGGCAATCTGGACCTGCAAGCCGGGGCCGCATTCCTGACCAACCGCGATTTGCGCATCGATGGCGGGCTGCATCGCCGGGCGATTGAACGGCGGACGGACCGGGCGCGCAGCCTGTATCTACGTGGCGCGGCGCTGGCGGAGCGGCTGTTCGGCAACGCGCAGGCCATGAACACCCTTTTGTTGGGCATCGCCTGGCAGCAGGGGGCGGTTCCAGTGACGGAGGCGGGGCTGATGCAGGCCGTGACCCTGAATGGCACCGCCATCGCCCTAAACCGGCAGGCGTTCCGTTGGGGCCGCATCCTGGCCACTAACCCGGCGCTGGCCGATCGCATCCTGGCCGACCAAACCGTGCCCGAACGCACGACCCCCGAACTGATCGATGCGCGTACGGCGGAATTGGTCCGCTACGCCGGCCCGCGCCTGGCCCGGCGATACCGCACGCTGATCGACGCCGTCGCGGCCGCCGGGCACGACACCCTGACCCGCGCCGTGGCGGAGGGCTGGTTTCGCGCGCTCGCCATCAAGGACGAGTACGAGGTGGCGCGCCTGCACACGCTGGCCGGGCATGGGGCGGAGGCGACGTTCTACCTCGCACCGCCATTTACCGGGACCGATCCGGCGACCGGCCGGCCGCGTAAGTTGGCGTTGCCGGGCCGGGTTATGGGGCCGCTGTTTCGCATATTGCAGCACGGGCGGGTATTGCGCGGCACACCGCTCGATCCCTTTGGCTATATGGCCGAACGTCGGCAGGAGCGTGCGTTTGCCGACCGATATGAACGCGACATGACCCGTGTATTGACGGTCCTGCGTGCGGACACATTACACGCAGCGGTGGGCCTGGCCGAAATACCGATGCACATCCGGGGGTATGGCCCGGTGAAGGCCGCCAGCATCGCCGCTGCCGAACCGCAGTGGGCGGCGTTGCTGGTGCAATTGAATGCAATGCCCGACGCCGCAGCGGCCTGACCTTCCGCTTTAGGCAGGCCGGGCCTATGTCTGGTGAATAGGGGAGACATAAGACATGCTCGACCACACTGATCCGAACGCGCTGATCATCGAAACCGCACGCCGGTTCGCGCAGGAGCGCCTAGCCCCAACTGCGGCCGAGCGGGAAAAGCTGAGCCAAATTGAGCCGGAGATCATTGCCGAATTGGGCGAGATGGGCTTTTTGGGCGCAACCAACAGTGCCGAATGGGGTGGGTCGGAAATTGACTACGAGACATATGCCCAGGTGATTGAGGAGATTGCAGCCGGCGATGGCGCAGTCTCCACCCTCGTAAGCGTACACAACGCGCCGACTTGCGAAATTCTGGAGCGGTTCGGCAGCACAGCGCAAAAGGAGCAGTGGCTGCGCCCAATGGCCAGCGGCCAGGTGGTAGCAAGCTTTGCGCTGACCGAAAGTGCGGCCGGGTCAGATGCCGGCGGGATCCGGACCCGGGCGGTGCGGACCAATAGTGGCTACGTCATCAACGGTAGCAAGCAGTTCATCAGCAACGCATCGGTGGGCAAAACCACGATCCTGTTTGCCGTCACGAACCCGGATGCCGGTAAAAAAGGCATCTCCGCGTTCGTGGTGGCCAATGATACGCCTGGCTTCAGCGTAGCCCGGGTCGAGCACAAGTTGGGCCAAAAGGCGTCCGACAGTTGCGCATTAAGTTTCGATGACATGCAGGTCGATGACAGCCAGCGGATCGGGGCCGAGGGTGAGGGGCTCAAAATCGCGCTCAGCACCCTGGAGAGCGGTCGGATCGGCATTGCGGCGCAAAGTGTCGGCATGGCCCGGGCGGCGTTGGATTACGCGATCGCCTATGCCAAGGAGCGCAAGCAGTTCGGCCGCCCCATCATCGAGCATCAAGCCGTCGGCTTCCGCCTGGTCGAAGCCAAGACCAAGCTTGCCGCCGCGCGCGAGCTGACGCTGCGTGCCGCTCGGCTAAAGGATGCAGGTCGGCCCGCGCTGGAGGCCGCCGCCATGGCCAAGCTATTCGCATCTGAAGCAGCGGAGAGCATCTGCTCGGCCGCCATCCAGACCTTGGGCGGCTATGGCTATCTGGCGGATTACCCGGTCGAGCGGATCTACCGCGATGTGCGCGTGTGCCAGATTTATGAAGGCACGTCGGACGTGCAGAAAATCATCCTGCAACGCATGTTGTAGGGGTTCAACGGTCCACGCCATGAAGCTTTTGCTGCTCGGTCTATGTCTGATCGGCCTGGCGCTCCCAGCATGGGCATTGGAAAGCGCGCCCGTCAGTAGCAAGCGTGCCACTGCCACCCTTGTAACCGATACGGACCAGGCCGCGCCCGGTACGCCGTTTCACGCCGGCCTACGTCTACGGCTCGCGCCGGGATGGCACACGTATTGGCAGAACCCGGGCGACGCCGGGCTTCCGCCGGAACTGTCGTTTGATGCCGCACCCGGTTTGAGGACAGGTGCCATTAAATGGCCAGCGCCCGAAATACTTACGGAGGGATCGCTTACCATCTTCGCCTACACGGGCGACGTGCTGCTGCCGGTTATCGTGACGTCCGTTACGGGCGCGGCCACCCTGCGTGCCCATGCAACGTGGCTGGTGTGCGAGAAGGTTTGCGTGCCGGAGGAGGGCGATTTTGCGATCGATCTGCCGGCGGGTACTCCCAGCCCATCAGCGCAGACGCCGCTATTCACTGCAGCCACGGCCCACACGCCAATCTCCAGTCCGTATGAGACGCACATCGCGGCCGATGGCACACTGACTCTAATCGCCGACCCGGCTTTGGTCGCAACCGTGCGGAGTGCCGGCTTCTTCCCACTCGGCCAGACAATCGATCCGGGCGCGCCGCAGCCGCTGTCTATCGATGGGGGTAGGCTGCGGATCAAGCTGACGCCCGCCGCGCCGCTAGACCCGGCGGCCGGGCTTGCGGGCGTGCTGGTGCTGCGCGATGGGATTGGCAGTGCCAGCTATCTCGACATCGCGGCCACGCCAGCGGTGGTCCCGGGTGCCGGACCCGCACTGATTCCGGTAGGTGACATTGCCCAGACCCTGCCGCAGCTGCTAGCGTTGGCCCTGCTCGGCGGATTGATCCTGAATCTGATGCCGTGCGTGTTCCCGATCCTGGCAATGAAGGCCATGGCCATCGCGCGTATGTCGGGCCAGGACAGCGCATCGGTTCGGGCGCATGCGCTGTCGTACACCGCCGGCGTCGTGCTGGCGTTCATGACGCTGGGTGCCGCATTGCTGGCGCTACGGCTGGCGGGCCAGGCGGCGGGCTGGGGGTTTCAGTTCCAATCGCCTGTGTTCGTCGTACTGACGGCGTGGCTGCTGTTCGGCGTCGGGCTAAACCTATCGGGCGTGTTTGCTGTGGGGGGCAACATCGCTGGAACCGGCCAGTCGTTGGCCGGGCGGGGCGGGCACGTTGGCAGCTTTTTTACCGGTTTGTTGGCCGTTGTGGTCGCGACACCCTGCACCGCGCCGTTCATGGGGGCTGCGATCGCCGGCGCCATGGTGGCCCCGCCGGCGCAGATGCTGGCGGTGTTCGCTGCCATGGGCCTTGGTTTGGCCGCGCCCTATGCCCTGCTAGCCGTCATGCCCAGGATGGCCCGGGCCCTGCCCCGGCCCGGCGCATGGATGGATTTGCTTAAGGAGCTGCTGGCGTTTCCCATGTACGCCGCCGTCGTCTGGCTATTGTCGGTGCTTAGCCAGCAGGCCGGGTCCGACGGCGTGGTGGCGGCCCTGGGTGGGCTGGCGCTGTTGGGCTTTGCCGGATGGGCGATCGGGCGGTCGCAACGGGGGTCGGGCTTCGGACGCCGGCTGGGCCAGGGCGCGGCGCTGGCCGGGATCGTGGCAGCGGGCCTGCTGCTGCCGTCAATATCATCCGCGCCCGCCGGTGCCGCCCATGCGGTGACAGAGGGCACAGAGCCGTTCACCGCCGCCCGGCTGGCGCAATTGCGGGCCGAGGGCCGGCCGGTTTTCGTGAACATGACCGCCGCCTGGTGCGTATCCTGCCTAGTCAACGAGCGTGTGGCGCTGGGCGCGGCGACCGTCAAAGCCGCATTCCAGGCGCATAACATCGTCTACCTGAAGGGTAATTGGACGCAGCGGGACCCGGTTATCTCGGCCTTTTTGCGCGAATATGGGCGGGATGGCGTGCCGCTTTATGTCTTGTACTTGCCCGGACAGGCACCGCGGGTCCTACCGCAGATCCTGACACCGGGCATCGTGCTGGCCCACCTGGATGAACCGCGGGCTTAGATCGCTCGTTCCCGCAAGACACGCGCCGGAATACCTGCCAGGGGAGCGGTTCCCGCCAGCGTGATCAGTTCGGCCGATAGTTGTAGGCCAAGACTCAGGCTGCCGGTCTCCACCTTGATCCACCCCATTGACGCGGGATAATATTACGTCCGTCATAGCCTGAGTTGGTCAGGTAATTCGCGCATTCCTGTGGCGTGTATGTCCGGAGCAGCGCGCCGATTGTGTCACACCGCGTCGCGGATGCGGGCCTGCGCCTTTCGCAGCAGATGCGTGAGTTTGGCGAACACCTGCTCGACCGGGTTCAGGTCGGGCGAGTATTTTGGCAGCAGCAGCAGCCGCGCCCCCACGGCGCGTAGGGCCGCATGGACCTCCCGGCCGCGGTGGCAGCCAAGGTTATCGGCCACCACCACGTCGCCCGGCCGGAGTGTTGGTGCCAACACCTGCTCGATGCAGGCGATGAAGCTGACCTTGTTGATCGGGCCATCCAGCAAAAACGGCGCGTCGATCCGGTCGTGCCGGAGTGCGGCCAGGCACGGCATCGTGTTCCAGTGGCCGTAGGGTGCCCGGCCCCGCAAGCGCTAGCCTTTTGGCGCCCAGCCCCGCAAGGGCGCCATGTTCGTCTTGGTCCAGGTCTCATCGATGAACACCAGGCGTGCCGGATCAATCCGGCCTTGGTAGCGTCGCCGTTGCTCGCGCCGCCGGGCTACATCCGGGCCTGCTCGCTCGCGT
>JAYVTX010000422.1:0-2519 GCA_043788425.1 Rhodospirillales bacterium | reverse complement strand
GCGGACTGCACCAGCAAGGCATAGGCACCCGTGATCGTGCTGCTAAACACGCCCGTAACCGGCGCGGCAAATGCCCAGGTCACGACTGGAATGGACCATTTCGGTCCCTCAAGCGCGAAAGTTGTCATCCTGCGGCTCCGCTTAGGCGATTTGGATTACAGCCAAAACCCTTACCGCCTCTTAACCAGACGTTCGCAAAATAGCATGGGCGGATGCACGATAGAAGGCGTTGTCGGTCGGCTGGACCGTCATCTCGGCCACGCAGGTACGGGGCGGCAAACCCGCCGCAAACACGGCCGCGGCAGCGATATCCTCAGGCTGCACCATCAACGCACGCTCATCGGCCGTTGGCGGGCGGGGCCGGCTGTCCAGAATTGGCGTCGCGACCTCCCCCGGGTTGATGCAGATGCTGCGGATGCCGTTAATGCCCTCTTCGGCATTCAACGTCGCGGACAGCGCACGGGCGCCATGTTTGGCGGCAGTGTAGGCGGGGCCGGTCACGGCAAAGATGCCGGTCCCGGCAACCGATGCGACGTGGATGATCGTGCCGCCGCCAGCCGCCCGCATGGCTGGCAACACGGCCAGGGTACACAGGAACGGACCCTTCAGGTTCACGTCCACGACCATCGCCATATCCTCGGGCGATAACTGCGCCCAATGGCGACGCCGGGCATTGGCACCGGCATTATTCACCAGGATTGCGGGCGGCCCGAATAGCTCAACCACCGCCGTGTGCGCGCGGGTGACGGCGGCCGGGTCCGTTACATCGGCCACCGCGATCATGGCCTGTCCCCCCGCGGCTACCACCGTATCCATCGTGGTACGCAACGACCCGACAGACCGGCCCGTTAGCGCGACGCGTGCGCCCGCCTGCGCGAAGGCGACCGCGATGGCCCGGCCAATCCCAGTACCAGCACCCGTTACCCAAACCGTCTGACCGTTCATTCCCCCAAAATCTCCTTTGCCAATCGCACGGCACTATTGGCAGCCGGGATGCCAGCATAGGCCGCGACATGAAGCAAAACCTCGGTCACATCGGCCGGGGTTGTGCCGGTGTTGCGGGTGGCATTCAGATGGAGCCGCAGCTCCTCATGATGACCCAGGCCCGCAAGCAGCGCCACGACCAGCATGCTGCGTTCGCGCAATGTCAGGCCAGGGCGGGTCCATACGGTGCCCCAGGCAACCTCGGTCGCGAAATGCTGGAAGTCGATGTCCATGGCCGTTGCTTGCGCCATCGACCGCTCGACATGGGCTGCCCCTAGCACCCGGCGGCGCATGGCCAGCCCGGCTTCGAACACATTGATCACGGGCGGGATCAGGTGGCCGCGCATGGCGGCCGTTACAGCGTCCGGTGCCTCGACCGTTGGGATGTGTGCGACGCCGGGAAGCACGGCCAATGTTGCCTTTAACGCTGTGGCCAAGGCTCGCGCGCTAGCGACGGGTGTGGCTTCGTCGAGCGCACCCACGATCACAGCGGCCGAGACCTGTAGCGCGCCAGTAGGTGCGGTCAGGTCGGCGCGGGCAATGGCCTCCGCCGCCAGGGCATAACCCTCGGCCGGCGTACGGAGCAGCATCGTGCGCAGTCCAGCCGCGGCCGGGTCGTTCATGAAGGCAGGGGTGACCCAGCGAGCCATGACGCCGTCGACGATGGCGCCGAGCCCCTGCGCCCGTACCAGGGCTGCCCGGTCCAGCCAGCTTTGGGCCGGTGGGATCGCCATGGCGGTGTCGATTAGGATCAGTGACAGCACGCGGTTCGGCGCGTGGTGGGCAACCGCCTGCGCCACCATGCCGCCGATGCTCAGGCCCGCGACGTGCGCCCGGCTAATATGCAGCGCATCCATAACATCGACCACGTCGTGAGCCAGGTCTGCAATCTCATACGGCCCCGATGCGTCGGCCGACAGGCCATGACCGCGAAGGTCCGGCCGAAATACGCGAAACGGGCCGGCCAGCGCGCGGGCCTGTGCGTCCCAAACCTCGGCCGACGTGCCTAGCGAGTGCAGCAGCAGCAACGGCACGGCGCCGACCGGTCCATCAACGCGAACGTGCGTGACCCGGCCGCCCGCGTGCATAAACATCAGCGGTAGTCGTTCCAGGCGGTCGTAAACGGCTTACGAAAGAACGTCGCCCACAGGTAATTCGCACCATAGCGGATGCCGGTCACGAACAGCCCGTCGCCGCGCAGACGCCGGCCGGACGATTTTGCCATCAACTTATAGGTGAACACGACGTCACCGACTTTGCTCATTCGGCGCGCGATATCCGTGTCCTCCCCATAGAAGGTAAACCGGTCGCTGATACCGCCGATCCCGGCCAGCGCGTCGCGTAACACAACGAAGTTGCCGCCCTGAACCATGCTTCCCACACCCAGCACCCGCTTATTGAACAAGTATGCGCCGTAGCCCAGCGCATAGAACGATCGCGCGGCAGTGCGGATGCGCCATGGTACGTCGTGATAATCGTATGGACCACTCAGGCACACGAGCTTCTGATCTGCCTCGAACGCAGCCAATACCCGG
>JAYVTX010000421.1:0-3897 GCA_043788425.1 Rhodospirillales bacterium | reverse complement strand
CGACCGGTATGGGTACGACCGGCGCGGGTACGACCGGCACGACGATGCCGGCCAACCCGCCCGGCACTGCCGTGACACGCGGCATCGATCGCACGCTTGGCACAAATGCTACCGGTACAAACCCGGCTGGCACCAGCGCGATCTCCAAGTAACTTTTAGTTTTTAAGGAGGCTAGACTATGCAGACCCTTACCCGCCTGTATGACAATCACGCCGCCGCCGCCGCTGTCGTTTCGCATATAGAGGCCGCTGGTATCCCCCATAGCGATATCAGCATCGTCTCAAACGACGCCGAAGGTCAGCTGGTCGATGCGAATAAAGCGGATGCGGACGATGCGGCCGCAACCGGTGCTGGCACGGGGGCATCGATCGGCACCGTTCTTGGCGGCGGCGCTGGCCTGCTTGCCGGTATCGGCGCCCTGGCGATCCCGGGCATAGGGCCAATCGTTGCGGCCGGCTGGCTCGTTGCAGCGCTGACCGGCGCTGGCGTTGGTGCGGCGGCAGGCGGCCTGTTGGGCTCGCTGACAGGCGCCGGCGTGAGCGAGGCGGACGGCCATGTTTTTGCTGAGGGCGTGCGCCGCGGCGGCACCCTGGTCACGGTCCGCGCCGACGATACGCAAGCGGCCCATATCCAGACGATGCTCGACGGCACGTCACCCGTCGACGTCACGACCCGCCGGACGGAGTACGAGGCCGAGGGTTGGACCGCCCACGACCCGGCCGCCACGCCCTATACGGCGGAGCAGGTTGCGGCCGAGCGCAACCGCCGCGTGAGCAGCATCTAGTCGTCTCCATCAAACCCGGCCGGCCGTCGTGCCGGCCGGGTGATTCTTCAAGGAATTTGCCCATGGCACGGTTTGCCGATCGCGTTACCCATTCCGACGAACTGCGCGCATTGCGTGAACAGGCGAGTGCCGTAATGGATAAGGCCACACCGATGGTGGAAGACGCGGCAGATCGAATCAAGGCGACCGCCGCGGACACTGCCCGTACCGCGTCAGACCCGATCCGCCAGGCACTGACGTATCTGCCGGCGGTGCTAGACATTGTTGCCTCGTTTCGCACCCGAACGGTGCAGGCGGCTGGGGATGCGGCGGATCGCGTGTCCGCTGCCATGCCGCGGGTCAGCACGGTACGTGCAGCCCTGCCGGCGCGTCAGTCTGTCATGGACAATGTTCGCCCCGTCTTGTTCGGGATGGCGCTGGCGACGGCGGCTTATGCCGCCTACCGGTACTCCCGGCGTCCATAGTACCTTGGACTTGCAATTATGCGTGGTGGCCAGCCCAGGCCTCCTTACGCCTCAGGCGGGCAGCGTGACCGTCGCGCGTAATCCGCCGCCAGCCCGGTTTGACAGCACAACATCGCCGCCATGGGCCCGTAGTATATTTCGGGTGATCGACAGACCGAGCCCGACACCACCCGTTTCACGGTTCCGGCTCGCCTCCAACCGGAAGAACGGGTCGAATACCCGATCGAGTGACGCCGCAGGTATACCCGGCCCGTTATCATCGAGCGTTACGACAGCGCCCTGACCGCCGGACGATACATGGGCACATACCCCCCCGCCATACGCCATGCCATTGCCAACCAGGTTGGCGAATGCGCGTTTGAGCGCCACGGGACGGCCGGGGATGCGCAATTGTTCCGGACCATCAAACTGCGGTGTGGCCGTATCCGGGCGAGCATCCGCCGCATCGTCTAATACCGTCCGCAATAGGGCCACCAAATCCATCGACACGGCCGGCTCGCTACCAGCAACGTCTCGGCCGAATGCGAGCGTGGCGGAAACCAGCGCTTCCAATTCGTCGAGGTCAGCCAGCATCTTACGGCGCTGCTCGTCATCCTCCATCCACTCCGCCCGCAATTTTAGCCGGGTGATGGGCGTTCGCAGGTCGTGGCCGATCGCGGTTAGCAGAAACGTCCGGTCGGACACGAACTGACGGATGCGGGCGGCCATGGTGTTGAACGCGGCGGCGGCGGTCGCAACCTCGGTCGGGCCATCTTCCGGCAATGGTGGCGCATTCACGTCACGGCCGAGCCGTTCGGCCGCCTGCCCCAACACTGTAACAGGGGCCGTCAGGCGGCGGACGGCCCAAAGCGTCAATAGCGCGGCCGCGCCCGTCATGCCGATAAACGCCAGTAAAAAGCGCTGCGAATGCCAGGGCCGGGGCGGCAACCACTCCGTCCGAAACACCGCCCACCGGTCATCGGCCATGCGCAGCGACAGCATCAACCGGCGGTCCGCGTCGCCGCCCCGTATCCGGACCTCCCGCGGACGAAGGGCTACCGGGGTGGTGCTAAACCGCAGGTGGGGCCGGATCAGTTCCTGCAGGTCGGGTGGCCCCGGTCGCAGCTCGTCCGGGTTAGGCTTTGCCTCGACCGAAACTGATAGGCCTGGCAGGTCCAAGTCCCTGACCTGATCCGGTGCGGCCGCGACCAGCCGGTATGCGGCCGACACGCGGGTGCCGAGTTCGCGCCCATCGGCCAGGCGTTGCAGTTCGATCCGGTCTAGCGCGTGGATCAGCAAGCCAGCCGCCTGCACTACCATCAGGCCCAGGACGAGCACCAGCGCCGTGCGGCCTGCGAGCGAGCGCGGGATCATGCCCGCACCACCTCCGCCGCCAGCACGTAGCCGCCGCCGCGGACGGTCTTGATCAGTTGGGGCGGGCCGCCCCCCGGCTCCAGCTTACGGCGTAACCGGCTGATGGCCACGTCGATCGCCCGGTCCTCTGGCCCTGTTTGGCGGCCACGCAGCAAATCCATGAGGATGTCGCGGGTCAGCACCTGGTTCGCGCGTTCCGCCAGCGCCATCAGCATCTCAAACTCACCGCCCGTCAGCGGCACTTCGGTCCCGGCCGGGTCGAGCAACCGGCGGCGCTGGGTTTCGAGCGTCCAACCGTTGAATTGGTAGATACTGACCGACGCCTGCGCACGGGCTGTCCGTTCCTGTGTGCGGCGCATCACGGCGCGAATGCGGGCCAGCAGCTCCCGCGGGTTGAACGGCTTTGGCAGGTAGTCGTCTGCCCCCAGCTCCAGCCCGATGATGCGGTCCGCCTCCTCCCCCATCGCGGTCAGCATGACGATCGGCACGTCCGACACCGACCGCAACCAGCGCGCAAGTTCGAGGCCGCTTTCGCCGGGCATCATCAGGTCGAGTATGACCAGGTGGAAGTTCGCCTGTGGCCAGACCCGCCGCGCCTCCCGCCCGTCGCGGACGGCGGTGGTTCGTAGGCCGTGCCGGTCGAGGAAGCGGGTCAGCAGGTCCCGCGTCTCCCGATCGTCATCGACCATCAGAACGTGCAGCGTTGGTTCCATGGCTGTACTGTGCCGTGCGGCTAGGTCCAGGGCCAGCCTAGGTGTGGGGGCGTTGCAGTTTGTATCATCCGCCACCTGACATGCGCGCGGCGTTGGACGAACTTGCCGGGGCCGACCCGCGCCTGGCGTTTATCGAGCAGGAGGCGGGGCCATTGCCGTGGCGGACCCGGCCCCAGGGTTTTGCGAGCCTGCTGCACATCGTGGTGGGCCAGGTGATCAGCAGCCAAGCCGCTGCGGCGATATGGGCCCGTTTATCGGCGCTGCCGGGTGCGACGGACCCGGCCGGGCTACTTGCACTGCCGGACGGCGCGTTGCGCCAGGCAGGGCTGTCGGGGTTCAAGGCCGCGCATGCCCGGTCCCTGGCGCAGGCCTGCGTGGACGGCACACTGGATGTGCCAGGGCTGGCGGGGCTGCCAGACCATGCGGCGATGAAAGCGATCACGGCTGTCCGTGGCCTGGGCCCCTGGACGGCCGAGGTCTATCTGCTGTTTGCGCTGCAGCGGCCAGACGTGTTCCCAGCGGGCGACGTGGCCGTAGCCGGAGCAGCGGCGCGGGTATTGGGGCTGGCATCACGGCCCGACCC
>JAYVTX010000420.1:0-3515 GCA_043788425.1 Rhodospirillales bacterium | reverse complement strand
CAGCACTCGTTGCGCGAGATGGCGGACACGCTGAAAAAGGAGGGTGTGGAGGTGAAGTACGCCATTCACCCCGTCGCCGGACGCATGCCCGGCCACATGAACGTGCTTCTCGCCGAGGCGCAGGTGCCGTATGACGACGTTTTCGAGTTGGACCAGATCAATAGCGAGTTCAGCACTGCCGACGTGGTCTACGTGATCGGCGCCAACGACGTGACAAACCCGGCCGCCAAGACCGACCCGAAGAGCGCGATCTACGGCATGCCGATCCTGGATGTGGACAAGGCCAAGACGGTTCTGTTCGTCAAGCGCAGCATGGCGTCGGGATATGCGGGGGTGGATAACGAGCTATTCTTCCGCCCAAACACGATGATGCTGTTTGGCGATGCGAAGAAGATGACGGACGAGATCGTGCATTCGCTGGATTGAGAAAGGTTGGCGGCGGGCGAACCAGATAGTCGTGCAGGATAAACCCGCTGAGTTTCCCTAGCTGGTCACAACGCTGCAACCCGCCCGCACTTTCGGCCTGTAAGAGCCAAACCAGATCCGGCGCGCCGCTATATCAGGCTCGTAGCCGTGCAGGTGCCATCCAACTGTCGGACCACACACGGCCGGGTGAATGTACAGGTCCCGCAGACACAAACTTGCGGTAGCGCTTCTCCGTTCCCGTTGAGTCGAGGTGTCCACAAGCTCGCTACCCGTAAGACTTGCCACGGCTTCAGCTCAGGAATGACGAGAAGCCGCTGGTTCTCACAAAAAGCGTCCGGCGCGGTTATACCTTTGGGCGCTAAACAAGCATGCGAAAGGCCCGTTCATCGCGCCTGGTCGGCCGCGATGAACGGGCTGGCGATTAGCCCTCGCCACCCTCCGGGCCGTAGAACACGATCCAGGTCGAGAAATCGGGCGATGTCTGCTCGAAGCGATGTACCGTCCCAGCCGGGACAAACAGCACGTCACCGGCCGTAAATGTCACCCGCTCCTCGCCCAATACGGGCAAACTTACGTCATCGCCGATCGGCATCGATTCCTGCGCCCGCATCAGGATACCGGTGCCGGAAACGACGAAATACAATTCGTCTCGGTCATGCGGCGTCTGCGGGTCCGGCCCATTGGGCTTGAACCAGCGCAGTTCCATGGTGCCATGGACCAGAATAGGTGCCGTGTGCCGGCCGGGGTCGGGTAGCGCAATGCGCCCTTCCGCCGGAGTGGCCCGCAACTTTGGTAGTCCGGGCAAATCTTGGCCGTCCATCAACTTACTCCCACGGCGTGAGCCGAGCGTTATAGATGGGGTGCTTCATAGGATCGGAACCCCCTGGCCCTGCATTTCGGCCTTCAGTACTTCCCCCGCCAAATAGAGGCTGCCGCAGATTAACACCCGGCCCGGCGGCGCATCCGACAGCTGCGCCAACGCCCCCGCCACAGTCGGCCCCGGAAGGGCCACGCCTCCCGATGCATCGATGATCGCTTGCACCGAGAGGGCCAGATGCTGCTCCGGCTCCTGCACCGCCCAGGCGCCCGCGACGCGCGGCAGCAAGGGTGCCAGGAACGCGGCGGCGTCCTTTGCCTGTTTCATGCCAACGATCAGATAGGCCGGCCGGTCGCGCCAACTGTCGAGATACGCCGCCAGAGCCACGCCGGCGCCCGGGTTGTGCCCACCATCGAGCCACAGCTCATGCGGCGACGGAAAATGCCGCAGCCGCTGCATCCTGGCCGGCCAGTCGGCATTAGCCACGCCGGCCGGGTCATGCGGCAGTGCGGCAGCCCGCAACGTGGCGAGCGCCAGCCCGGCATTATCGAGCTGGTGCGCGCCGAGCAGCCCGGGTTGGGGCAAAACGACCGACCCGGCGGCATCCGCATAGCGCAGCCCGTCCAATGTCCACGCCTCGCCCCGGACCAGCAGCGGGCACACTCCGTCCGCTGCTCGGCGCAGCACATCGAGCGCCTCGGCCGGCTGAAACCCAGTGACGGCCGGCACGCCCGGTTTGAAAATGCCCGCCTTCTCGAACGCGATCGCCCCCAGCGTGTCGCCCAACAGGTCCTGATGATCGAGCGACAACGACGCGATCGCGCATGCGGCCGGCGCCCCGATCACGTTGGTCGCGTCCCCGCGCCCGCCGAGCCCCACCTCCAGCACGCAAAGATCGGCCGGCACGTCGGCAAACAGCACGAACCCGGCGGCGGTAACCACCTCGAACACCGTGATGGGCGCGCCGTCATTGACCCGCTCGATCCGCTCCAGGGTGTCGGCCAGCACGGCATCGGACACGAGCGCACCGGCCACGCGGAACCGCTCGTTGAACCGGACCAGATGCGGCGAGGTAAACACATGCACGCGTGAGCCGGCCGCCTCCGCCATCGCCCGGATCATGGCGCATGTGCTGCCTTTCCCATTCGTGCCGCCCACATGGATCACCGGGGGAAGGCGCTGTTCGGGGTGCCCCAAATCGGCCAGCAGGCGACGCAGCCGGTCGAGGCTGAGATCGATCAGCCGGGGATGCAGCCGGTGCAAGCGGTCGATCAGCGGATCGATCCGGGCCAGAGGCGTCACGGCGCGGCCATCTCCGTCGTAGCGGCCGTCAGCAGGCCGAGCACCTGCGCCAGCCGCTCTCGCAGCACCAGCCGGCTCACGACCATGTCGACAACCCCGTGCTGCAGCAGGTACTCGGCCCGCTGAAACCCGTCGGGCAGGGTTTCTCGCACTGTCTGTTCGATCACGCGGGCGCCGGCAAACCCGATCAACGCGCCGGGCTCAGCGATCTGAATGTCGCCCAGCATGGCGAAGCTCGCCGTCACTCCGCCCGTCGTCGGGTCGCACAGGACCGTCACGTATGGCAGCCCGGCCTCCTTCACCATCTGGGTGGCGATAATGGTGCGCGGCATCTGCATCAGGCTGATGCCGCCCTCCTGCATACGGGCGCCACCGCTGGCGGTGAACACGATCAGGGGGCTGTGTTGCAGCACAGCCAAGCGCGCGCCGGCGACGATCGCCTCGCCCACGGCCGCACCCATGCTGCCGGCCATGAACTCGAACGCCATCGCCACCACGACGGCCGGCCGGCCCAGGATCTCGCCATGCGCCACCAGCACCGCGTCCTCGAGCCCGGTGCGGTCGCGGGCCTCCTTCAGCCGGTCGACATAGCGCTTGCTGTCCTTGAACTTGAGCGGATCGGCCGGCACGCGCGGCAGCTCGATCCGGGTGTAGCCTTCGTCCAGGGTGTAGGACAGCCGCTCGGCCGCGGTCGGGCGCAAATGGTGGCCGCAGCTGGTGCAGACCTTGAGATTGCGTTCGAGGTCGCGGATGAACAGCATCTGCTGACATTCCGGGCATTGCTGCCACAAATTATCCGGAACCGGACTGCGGCCCAGCAGCGTGCGGATGCGCGGGCGGACGTACTCGGCGAGCCAGCTCATGCAGTGACGAGCCGCGCGGTCCGGATGGCCTGCGACAATGCGCGCACCTGGTCCAGCACGGCGTCCACCGTTTGCGGCCCGGCGCACCCATGACTGTCCAGCGTACC
>JAYVTX010000419.1:0-10482 GCA_043788425.1 Rhodospirillales bacterium | reverse complement strand
GCTGCTGGGAACCCTCGATTTGGTGCTGTATCTGGGCGGCGGGCGCGCGGCGATCGGCCCGGTAGACCAGGTTGTGACCGCACCGATCCTGACGCAGCTGTATGGCACCCCGATCGAGGTTGTGCGCGCCCACGGCCACCTATTCGTCATGGCCGGCACCCATGCGGCGGAGGGGGCGTGCGCTTGCCCGCCCGGCATGCTGGCCGGTTAAATGGATTTTTCCGGGTACGCCTTTCTAATTGACGCACTGGTGGCGGGCACGCTGGTGGCCGTCATGGCCGGCGCGACCGGCACGCTACTAGTTCTGCGTGGCCAGAGTTTCGCCGGGCACGCGTTGGGGCATGTCGGGTTTACCGGCGCGGCGCTGGCCCTGCTGATTGGCGCGGCACCGTTATCCGGGCTAATCGGGGTCACGCTGGCGGCCGGGGTTGCCATGGGCCTGCTGGGCCCTCGGGCAGAGGAGCGGGATGTCGCGATCGGGATCGTCCTATCCTTGTCACTCGGCGCGGGGCTGCTGTTTTTGAGCCTGCTGAACGGTCCGGCCAATCAGGCTACGGCGCTGCTATTCGGCAATATCCTGGGCGTTGACCCCGGCACACTGGCGGTTCTGGCGGTGTTGACGGTCGTGACCCTGGCCGCCCTGGCCGCCATCGCCCGGCCGTTGCTGTTCGTAACGCTACAGCCCGAATTGGCGGAGGCGCAGGGTGCCCGGCCCCGCCTGCTGGCAACACTGTTCATGGCAACGGCAGCACTAACGGTGGCTGCGTGCGTGCAGGTCGTGGGCGCGCTGCTGGTATTTTCGTTGCTGGTCGCCCCAGCCGCCGCGGCATTGCGGGTCTGTTCACGCCTGGGGACGGCGATGCTGCTGGCGGTGGCACTGGCGGTGGGCCAGGTCTGGGGGGCGCTGCTGCTAGCGACACTGACCGACTGGCCCGTCAGTTTTTGGGTAACACTGCTGGGTGGGGCAGCGTACGCGATCGCCAGCGTACGCCGCCCCTAATCGCTAACCGGGAAAACCACCCTCCAACGCAATTTCCGCAATCGCCTTGCGCGGGCTGGGCTGCTCGCGGCCCTGCAAGGCTTCCGGCAGCATCGCCTTATCGCCAGGCCGGCCCACGGCATACGCTGCCTCAACCCGAAAACCCTGCGGCACGTTCAGTTCGGTGAACGCGCGCTCCTTATCAAAGCCGACCATGCCATGCGCCTGCCAGCCCATCAGCGACGCCTGCAGCGCAAAATACCCGCTGGCCGTGCCCGCATCAAACGAGTGGCTGTACGACGGCACCGCCTTTTCCTGACCCGGCGGCAGCATCGTCTCACTACTTACCATCACTACCAGCGCCGCGGCCGTCTTTGCCCAGGACTGATTGAATTCGTTCAACAGGCCAAACAGCTTCGCCCAATGCGGCGTGTCCTTCCGCGCCCACAAAAACCGCCATGGCTGCGAGTTATAGCTGCTCGCCGCCCAACGCCCGGCTTCGATCATGGTCAGCAAATCCGCTTCGCTGATCGCCTCGTTGGTAAACGCCCGCGGGCTCCAGCGATTAAGGAATTGCACGTCGATCGGATGGTCGCTGGTGCGGAAGGCGGTCTGGGTCATGGTCCAACTCGTCGGTGATTGAGGCTGCGACATGGGGAGGCATTGCCCGGGTTTGAACTACCGCGGCGGAATGCCGAATAGCCGCGGGTCCCACATCAGCGGCACGGGATCCGTAGCCACGATGCGGTCGGCGTCTGGATGGGCCGGGTTGATGGCAAAATTCGGCTCCGACGGGACCAATGCAGACGGCACCCGCAGCAACGCCGTCACACCCGCCCGCAGCCACGCCGCACCCGCCGCCACCGCCTCCGGACTGCCCAGCGCCATCCAGCCATGGGGTGGCGCGTCCAGTAGGTCGGTCACGGCCATGTCGTCCGGGGCGTGCGCGGTCACGACCATGGCGCTACCGAACCCGGCCCGTTGAACTAGCCGTTCCAGCATCGCCAATGCCAACGATCCGGCCGCATAAATGACGGGTGATCCAGCTGGGTTCCAGCGCCCGCCATACCGCGCGGCCCCGGTCCCATCCCAGACCGGATGCGCGGCCGATCCGATCCGGATCAGCTTCACCTATGCCGGCAGGCCGTAGGCCACGTTATGCAGCAACCGCTCCACCTGGCGCGCGCCCAGATCGGTCGCGGATAGAACGATTGGCATGACGCCCAGCATCGGGTGTACCGACGTCAGCCACAGCCGCGCTTCTTCGGCCGCGTCAAACGACGCCTCCGCCAACGCAATCACGCGCGCAATCCGCTCCGCCCGGGCGCTGGCCTCAGGTGACAGGCGTGGGGAGCGTTTCAGGGTTGCCGGGGACGCAACCAGCCCCTCAACCAGCGCCCGCAACGCACCGCCGCCAGCATGGTCAGCCAATTCCCGCACCACGCCGCGCGGAAAGCCACGCCCCACGGCGACGTTCAGCCCGGCAAGGTCGCTAAAAGCCTCACCCAGCACCGCCGCCCCACCCAGGGTCCGTGACACGTCGACGATAGCAACTGGATACATGGTCTCAGCTCCGGATCACATGACCCACATAACATGGATCAAGTGAGCCGCGAAGACAAGACTTACTAAAACGCCGCGTCGGCCATCCGGGTCACCGTCTCGGCCCCCGCCATAATCCCCTGAAAGTGCATGGAGTGCCGGGGCAGCACGCGCGCCATGTAGAACGCACCAACGTCCAGCTTGGCCTGATAGAACGGCGACTCGCCATTGGCGCCGGCCGCCAGCTTTGCGCCCGCAACCTGCGCCATCCGGCACCACATGAAGCCCATGGCAACCAGCCCAAACAGCCGCAAATAGTCCGTCGCGGCTGCGGCGGCTTCTTCCGGCTTCGCCAGGCCGCGCTGGGCGATCACCATGGTCGCCTGTTGTAGCCGGGCAAACGCCTTGGCAGTTGGGCCAACGTAAGGGGCCAGCGCCGCGTCGTCGGCATGCTCCTCCAAAAACTTGGCGACGGGGTGGAAGAAGCTGCGCAACAGCCGGCCCATGTCCTGGCCCATCTTGCGCCCGACCAGGTCCAGCGCCTGAATGCCGTTGGTGCCCTCATAGATTTGAGCAATACGGGCGTCGCGGACCAGCTGCTCCACACCCCATTCGTGGACGTAGCCATGGCCGCCCAGGACCTGCACGGCCGCATTCGCCGCCTCGGACCCTAAATCAGTCAATGCCGCCTTCACGATTGGCGTCAGCAGGGCTACGAAATCGTCGGATTGCTGGCGCAGCGCCGGGTCGGGGTGGTGTTCGGACCGGTCTAGCTCCAGGCCGACCCAGTACGACAGCGCCCGCCCAGCCTCGACCATGGACCGCGCCTCCAGCAACATTTTCCGGACGTCCGGATGCACGATGATCGGGTCCGCCGCGTCGCGGGACGGCGCGCCCTTGGCGACGGACTTGCCCTGGCGGCGATCCTTGGCGTAGGCCGCAGCGGATTGGTACGCCGTTTCCGCCACGCCCAGCCCCTGCATGCCCACGGCTAGGCGGGCGGCGTTCATCATTGTGAACATCGCCTTCATGCCGCCATGCGCCGGGCCAACGAGCCAGCCCTGTGCGTCGTCGAAGTGCATCACCGCGGTCGATGACGCCTTGATGCCCATTTTATGCTCGATCGATCCGCACATTAGCCCGTTGCGCGCACCCGCCTCCCCGGCGGCGTTGGGCAAGAACTTCGGCACCAGGAAAAGGCTGATGCCCTTTGTTCCCGCGGGCGCGCCGGGCAACTTGGCCAGAACAAGATGGATGATGTTGCTGGTCAGGTCGTGCTCACCAGCACTGATGAAAATCTTGGTGCCGCTAATCCGGTAGCTACCATCGTCCGCAGGCACCGCCTTCGTCCGGATCATGCCGAGGTCGGTTCCGCACTGCGGTTCGGTCAAACACATTGTCCCGGACCACGTGCCGTCCACCAGCTTCGGCAGATATGCAGTTTTTAGGTCGTCCGACGCATGCGCATGCAGCGCCCGGTACGCACCGTGCGACAGGCCAGGATACATGCCGAACGCCAGATTGGCGCTGCTGACGATCTCCTCAAACACCGTGCTGACCATCGCTGGCATGCCCTGCCCGCCATAGGCCGGGTCGCATGCTAGCGACGTCCATCCGTCATTGATCAGCTGGGTATAGGCCTCCTTAAATCCCTTCGGCGTGCGCACAACACCGTTCTCGTATGTGCACCCCTCGGCATCGCCACTCAGATTGAGCGGGAACAGCACGTCTTGCGCAAACTTGCCTGCGCCCTCGATCACGGCGTCTATCGTGTCGGGTGTGGCGTGATCGAACCCAGGCAAACTGGCCAGGCTGCTGCTGTCCAGCAGCTCATGCATTACGAACCGGATGTCACGCAGTGGTGCGGTGTAGGTGGCCATGGTTATCCCCCCTCTAATTACGTAACGGCTTGCCGGTCGTGAGCATATGCTCTGTCCGGGCCAGCGACGCCGGGTTGCGTACCAGCGCCATGAATGTGCTGCGTTCCAGCGTCGTCATGTCATCTTCGGACATTGTGTCGAGCATGTCCGTGTCACCACCCGTCAGCACCCGGGCGACCGCCTTCGACACCACGACGTCGTGGGGCGTGGCCTTACCCTGTGCCGCGAAGCCCTCGACGGCCAGTTCCAAGGCGGTCAACCCGCCCGGACCCGGCAGCCGATACTCGAACGGCGCAGGCGGTTGATAGCCGGGCACGAGAGCCAAAACCTTTGCCTTTGCGTCGAACAGCAGTCGGTCGCGGTTCATCGTGATGCCATCGGTGGCGCGTAGGAACCCCAGCCCCACCGCCTGCGCCGCCGATTTCGACACCTGCGCGGTCGAGATGATTTCGAACGCCTTGGCCACCGCTGGCATCGGTCCGCGGGGCATGGCCTTGTTTGCCTGCCAGCGTCCAACCAGCTCCTTGCAGCCGCCCCAGCCGGGCAGCAGGCCGACGCCGACCTCGACCAGACCAGTATAGGTTTCGGCATGCGCCTGCACCGCGCTACAATGCATCAGAATCTCGCACCCGCCCCCCAGCGCCATGTTGGCCGGCGCGCCCACAACGGGGAATGGCGCGTATTTCAGCGCCTTGTACGTCGCCTGCCCACCCGCCACCGACTGCTCGATCACCGGCCAGGCCGCAACGTTGGCGGCAAATAGCGCCACGCCCAGATTGGCGCCCACGCAAAAGTTCTCGCCCTCATTATAGATAACCAGGCCCTTATACGACGCAGCCACCAGCCCGATCGCCTTGCCGATCATGCCCATGATCTGTTCATCGAGGGCGTTCATCTTGCTCGTGAATTCTAGGCACAGCACGCCGTCGCCAATATCCCACAGGGCGGCCGAGCCGTTTTTCGCCACCGGCTTGCTAGCGCGCTTGATGTCGGCCAGCAGCAACACGCCCTCTGGCCGTTGAACATCGGCGTACGCCCCGGCAACCGTTAGCGCCTGCAACCGCCCGCCTTCGACCCGGTAAAACGGCATGCGATGCGCCAGCAACGGCGGCACGGCCCGGCCCTCGGCCACCATCGCGTCAGCCAGCCAGCCTGCGCCCAATCGGTCGATCAGCTCGAACGGACCCTGACCCCAGGCGTAGCCGAGCCGCATCGCCTCATCGACGCTGGCTATATCATCCGCAATCTCCGGCACCAGCGACGCCGCATAGCCTAGCACCTGCACCAGCACGGCCTTCGCATACGCACCCGCCGGGCTGTCATGCTGCACCAGCGCCAGCAGGTCGGCACGTCCGGCCTCCGTCGCCTCCAGCCGCGGTTTTACCGTTGCCCGGTATTGCCCGGTCGTAAGGTCGATCGCCTGCAACAGCCGCTCGCCACCACGCTTTTCCATGCGGTAAAAGCCGCCGCCGCCCTTACGCCCGGTTTGCCCGGCAGCGATCATCTGGTTCAGTAGCGGCTGGTCCCGGCACACTCGGCGGAAATCGTCATCCTGCTGCAGACTGGTCAGCAGCGACTTCGTGATCAGCGGCATCAGGTCCAAACCAACTAAGTCGACCAACCCAAACACACCCGTCTTGGGAATGCCCATCGGGCGGTGCACGGCGTCCGCTTCCTCGACCGTCAAACCGCGCGCAATCGCCTCGTTCACCGCTGCCGTGATCCAGTACGTGCCGATGCGGTTGGCGATGAAGCCCGGCGTGTCGTGGCAGGCGACGACACCCTTACCCAGGCGCACGTCACATAGCGCCCGCACCGCCGCGCCAATATCGGGCCGGGTGTGAACGCCGGTCACCAGTTCCAGCAGTCGCATGTAGCGGGGCGGATTGAAGAAGTGGGTGATGCAGAAATCGGCTTTGAAGGCGTCGGACTGCTTTTTGACCAGGCTTTGCAACGGAATGGTCGAGGTGTTGCTGCTGACGATGCTGCCGGCTTTCCGGACCGCGTCGATGCGATCATACATTGCCCGCTTGGCAACCAAATCCTCGACAATCACCTCGATAATCCAGTCGCACGCCGCCAACCCCGACAAATCGTCAAAGCTGCCGGGCGTAATCAGCTTGGCCGCATCGGGCATCATCAGCGGCTGTGGATCCTGTTTCTTCAGCTTCTCGATCGCACCGGCCGCCCGCTGGTCCATATCCAGTAACAGCACCAGCAACCCCGCATTGGCCAAATGCGCGGCGATGCCCGCGCCCATCAGCCCAGCGCCCAATACGGCGCAGCGTTTGATGACCATGGTTTATGCCCGCGACAGCACGATGGCCGTCCCCTGCCCGCCGCCGACGCACATGGTCGCCAGCGCGTGCCTACCCCCGGTCCGCGCTAGCACACTCGCCGCTTTACCAGTGATCCGCGCCCCGCTGGCCCCCAGCGGATGCCCTAACGCAATCGCGCCGCCATCGAGGTTCACGCGAGCGTGGTCGAGCATCAGGTCCCGCTCGACCGCCAGCGCCTGCGCCGCAAACGCCTCGTTCAATTCCACAACGTCGATCGCGTCCATCGCCAGACCGGCCCGCGCCAGCGCCTTACGCGTCGACGGCACCGGTCCGATGCCCATAATGTCCGGCGCGCACCCTGCCACCGCCATCGATGCCACGCGCGCCAGCACGGGCAGGTTATGCCGCTCTGCATAGGCGGCACTGCACACCAGCACCGCCGATGCACCGTCCGTCAGCGGCGAACTCGTGCCGGCCGTCACCGTGCCGGTGGCGAGGAACGCAGGCTTCAGGCCGCTCAACGCCTCTTGAGTCGTATCGGCGCGGATGCAGCCATCCTGGTCCACGACGCCGCCCTTGGTATGGATCGGCACGATCTCGTCCTTGAACCGGCCCTCCGCCGCCGCGGCCGCCGCACGGGTCTGGCTCGTGATGGCAAAGGCCTGCTGCGACGCGCGATCGATCTGGTATCGCTCAGCAAGATTCTCCGCCGTCATGCCCATGCCGATGTAGCTGTCGGGCTTGGCCTTACTCAGCGCCGGGTTCAGGACGGGGTTGAAGCCCATCATTGGCACGCGGGACATGCTCTCAACCCCGCCGCACACGAACAACTCACCCGCACCTGCCGCGATGGCACCGGCGGCAATGTGCACCGCACTCATGGAACTACCGCACCAGCGATTGACCTGCTGCCCGGCGGCCGAGATCGGCAGATCCGCCAAAAAGCCCACGACACGGCCGATGTTGAACCCCTGCTCGCCCTCGGGGAACGCGCAGCCGATGATAACGTCTTCGATGTCCTCGGGCTTGGCACCCGTCCGCTCCAACAACGCCCGCACCACCTGCGCCATCAAATCATCGGGCCGCACCCGGGACAGCGCCCCCTTACTGGCTGGGGTGAAGGGCGAGCGGGCGTATCCCGCGATCACGGCCTGAGTCGATGCAGCGCTCATGCTTGGGCGTCCTTCATTAGGATGTCGTCATTGGCGGGGGTTGTTTCGGTATAGGCAGCGATCTCGGCCTCCATGTCCCGTAGCTCGGCCAGCGTGATCGTAATGTCGCTCAGCTGTAACTCCAGATCGCGAATGCGGGCGCGGGTCAGGTTGAGCGTGACGGCCATCTGCCGGTGCTTGGTACGGTCAACGTCATACAGATCTAGGAATTGGCGAATGTCGGACAGCGAAAAGCCGAGCCGCTTGCCACGTAGGATCAGCATCAGCCGCGCCCGGTCCCGTTTACCATACACCCGGTTGGCGCCGGCGCGGGCGGGCGATAGCAGGCCCTGATCCTCGTAAAAGCGGATCGCGCGAGGCGACAGGCCGAATTCGGACGACAGATCGCCGATTGAATATCGTATCCGTGGCATGCCGCCTCCCCCATCTAGTTGACGTATACGTAAGGTCACGCCAACCCCAGGTCAAGCCGCTTACTCGGTGCGCTTGCTAGCCTGGCCGACACCGGGCAGAACCGGCATACGATGAACCGTGTCCTTCTCCTGCTGTTACTGGTCGGTGCCTGTGCCGGGACGCCGCCCCAAGGCGATACCGCGTTGGAACCTACGCCAGCCATGCGCGACGTGCTGGAGGAATACCAGAACCTCCGCCCCCAGCCGCTGCCCAGCCTACCCATTGCCCGCGCGCGCAGCCACCCGACGCTGGTCGATGCGGCACGGGCAATCCCCAACACGCACGGATTACCGGCACCCAGCATCGACGTGCCGCAAGTGTCAGAACTGACAGCCGCGGGTGCTGAGACGCCGCTGCTGGCCCGGCTGTACCGCCCGACGCTGGCGCGCAATACGCCCGTCATGATTGCCTTTCCGGGCGGCACGTGGGTCACGCCCTCACTCGACGCGTTTGACGAGACCGCCCGCCAACTCGTTGCCCGCACTGGGTACGTCGTGGTGGTGATCCAACCCCGCGCTGCGCCGGAGGCTCCGTTTCCAGCCATCCACGCCGATGCGTTCGCCGCCTTTCGCTGGGCATTGGCCAATCTGCGCAGCTGGGGTGCCGACCCGACGCGAGTGATCTTGGTTGGTGAAGGTTCGGCCGCCACGTTGGCCATGACGGTGGCGGAGACGACGCGCGCCCTTCATGACCCGGCCCTTCCGGCGCCAGACCATCTGTTGCTGATCACACCGCAGGTGACGACGCGGCTCGATGGACCCAGCATGGGCGATAGCCGCGGGGCACAGCCGTTGACGCGCCGGATCGTCGATTGGGCGCAGGATGAGTACACACCCGATGGCCGCGACCTATCTGATCCGCGCATGAATCCGGGTGCACAGGCGCTGACCGGCCTGCCGCCCGCGACGATCGTCGTCGCCCAAATCGATCCGTTGCGCAGTCAGGGTGAGGAGCTTGCAGCCGCCATGGCCGCCGCGGGCGTGCGCGTATCCGCCCGTACTTGGCCCGGCGTGACCCACGGCTTCTTCGGCCTGGGTGCCAGCGTGCCAGACGCCGCCGATGCGGAAGACTGGGTCGCCGGGCGGCTTCGCGCTGCGTTCCGGTAAAGACTTGCTAACCGCGGCCCGCTAGAACCCGGCTATGGCAACCAGCGTCGCAGGACGGACCGCGATTGGCGCAGGCTGGATGGTGGCTTGGCGCATGGTGTCGCGCGCCCTCGGCATGGTCAGCACGCTAGTTCTGGCGCGCCTACTGGTGCCCGCCGATTTCGGCCTTATCGCAATGGCGACCGCGTTTACTGGCGCAGTCTCCTATCTGTCGGCCATGGGCGTGACCGACGCGCTGATCCGCCGGCCAGACACGGGGGAGGAATGGTTCGACACCGCATTCGGCTTTCAAGCCTATCGCGGCCTGCTGAATGGGGTGATTATCTTGGCTGGGACCGGCGCCACGGTACAGTGGTTCGACGAACCTCGCCTTGGCCCAATCCTATACGTCCTGGCCGCGACGGCGGTTCTTGCCGGATTTGAGAACGTGGGCATCGTCCAGTACCGGCGGGACATCCAATTCAGTATCGAATTCCGGCTGCTGATCATTCCTCGCCTGCTGCAGTTCGTTGGCATCCTCGGTATGGCATTCATCATTGCTGACTACCGTGCCATGCTGTTCGGCGGCGTCCTGTATGCCATCGCCCGTTTCATTATGAGCTATCGGCTGCATCCCTGGCGGCCTGACTTGCGCATGGCGTTCCGGGTGCAGCATTGGCGTAACCTACTCAGCTTTTCTGCCTGGACATGGGTGGCGGGGCTCGGTTCGCTGGTGTGGGAGCGGTGCGATCCATTCGTGCTGGGTCCCGCACTCGGCACCAGCCAAATCGGGCGTTATCTGCTGGCGGCTGAGATCGCGACGCTGCCGTTGACCGAAATCGTCGCCCCCGCCATGGCTGCCCTGTTTGCCGGAATCAGCGCGGCGCGTGCGCAGGGCACCAACGTCGCAGCGATTGCGCCGACCTTGATACTAGCATTGCTTACGGTTCTCGCCCCGATTTCTATTGGGCTTTCGGCCACCAGCGGATACCTCGTCACCGGGCTGCTGGGGCCGCAATGGCAGGATGTACGGCCGATGATCGCGACATTCGCCTGGGTCGGTGTGCTGTCGCCGATCGCGTTCACCTGCAA
>JAYVTX010000418.1:0-15704 GCA_043788425.1 Rhodospirillales bacterium | reverse complement strand
GAGCGGTTTCACGGCCCGCACCGAAACGCTGGCCGCCATCGATGCTTATGCCCGCGGCCGCGACCCGCGGGTGAAGCAGGTCATGGCCTCGTTGATGGGCGAATGGCAGGCGGTGCAAATCTTACGCGCCGACGGCGTGCGGGTCGCCGACTTGCGACCCCTCGTGCGGATCAACGTGTCCGTCGTCGTCGAACAGGACGGGCGGCGGGAGAGTGGCAGCCACGGCGCCGGTGGCCGGTTCAGCTATGATCGTTTGATCGAACCCGCGTTTTGGCAAAAGGCGGTGGAGATTGCCCTGCATCAGGCCTTGGTGAACCTGGACGCAGCACCCGCCCCCGCTGGCGAGATGCCAGTCGTACTGGGCCCAGGCTGGCCCGGCATCCTGCTGCATGAGGCGATCGGCCACGGGCTAGAGGGAGATTTCAACCGTAAAAAGACCTCGGTGTTCAGCGGGCTGATGGGGACGCGGATAGCAGCTCCGGGCGTCACCGTTATCGATGACGGCACCCTGCCCGACCGGCGCGGCAGCATCACGGTCGATGATGAAGGTACGCCCTCCGCCCGCAACGTCCTCATCGAAGACGGGATCCTGACCGGCTTTCTGCAAGACCGCATGAACGCCCGGCTGATGGGCGTGGCACCTACCGGCAACGGCCGTCGGCAGAGCTACGCCCACGCGCCCATGCCCCGCATGACGAACACTATCATGCTGGGCGGGACGACCGAACCGGAGGAGATGATCCGCTCCGTCAAGCGCGGCCTGTTTGCTGTTAATTTCAGCGGCGGCCAGGTCGACATCACGTCGGGTAAATTCGTGTTCTCCGCCAGCGAGGCGTTCCTGATCGAAGACGGAAAACTCACAACGCCGGTCAAGGGCGCGACCCTGATCGGCAGCGGGGCGGAGGCATTGCGGCAGATCAGCATGATCGGAAACGACCCAGCACTCGACCCGGGCGTCGGCACCTGTGGTAAGGCAGGTCAGGGCGTGCCGGTCGGCGTAGGGCAGCCGACGCTGAAAATGTCTGGGCTGACTGTCGGGGGCACAGCCACCTAATTGGGCGCGGCTAGCTCCTTGCAAATGCGCTTCCCGTTGCTCGCCTGCCTGGCCGCCGTTTGGCTCTCCACCCTGCCTGCATGGGGGCAGACCTGCCCTACCGGCCGTGCGCCGCCATTGCCGCTGCGAAATACCCAGGCCGCGTTGGAGGCGAACCGCGAGGTGTTGATCGTCACCCTGGGCTCGTCATCTACGGCAGGATGGCACTCCACAGACCTTGCCCACAGTTACCCGGCCATCTTGCAATCAGAGCTGGCCGCGCATCTGCCGCAGGCCCATATCGCCGTCGTCAATCGCGGCATTGGCGGGCAGGATGCGGCGGAGATGGTGCAACGGCTGGAGCGCGATGTACTCGACATCCACCCGGTATTGGTCATCTGGCAGGTGGGCGCCAACGGCGCGATCCGCAACGCGAATCCCGAGGAGTTTCAGCGCCTGGTTGCCGCCGGGGTGCAGCGCCTGCAGCGTGCGCGCGCCGACGTCGTGCTGATGGATAACCAGCGTGCGCCATCGATCCTGGCAAGCCCGGCCCACGCGCGGATCGCGCAGGCGTTGCAGAACGTGGCGATCCAGACGGGTGCTGGGCTGTTTGCCCGGGGTGCACTGATGGACCGCTGGCAGGCGGCCGGCCGGCCCTATACGGAGTTTATTTCCGATGACGGGCTTCACCACAACGATCTGGGCTACCGGTGCCTCGGTGCGGCCGTAGCCCAGTCCGTGCTGGATGGCTTGGCGCTACAACGGCTAACCGGCTCGCTACTACGCGCTGTGCGGGCGGCGGCATTGGTTGGCCGATATTAACGATGTCATGCTGCGTCTTGCCCGGCGGCCTTGGGCGTGTCCGCTAAACCTCCGGCAGGCCACCCAGACGTAGTCCGTTGGCGAACCGGTCCCGGTCCTCTGCCCGCTCGAACGGTGAGTTTTCTAAGAACGACGCGATACTGAGCGGACTCTCGACCGCGCGCAGGCGGCGCAGCACAACCGCAGCCTCCGTCAGATGTCCCAGGTGTCCCAGGGCTGCGAGATACGGCCGGCAGCCAGACGCGAAAGCCGGGTTCAATTCGGATACGCTACGGCCCAGTTCGACCGCACGCTCATAGTCCCCCTGAAGCAGCGCTGCCCAGCAGAAAGCCACGTCATAGTGGAAGGCATTGGGATCCAGCGGGGATAGTTGTTTATAGCGGGCCAACTGCCGTTCCGCCGCCGCCCAGTCCCCCATATACGCGTAGGCAAAGCCGCTAAATGCCCAGGCCATCGCCAGGTTTGGATTGAGCGCAAGCGCCCGTTCATGCAGGACCAAACCATCACGGGCCCGATGCAATAGACATGCACGGATATGCCCGGCGATGGTGAACGCCCGTGCGTCCTGCGGGTCCAGCCGGATGGCCCGCTCTGCATGATCCGTGGCGGTAACTACGGCGGCGTCCCGGTCCACGCTCCAGCCCTGCAATATTTGGAACAGGTGCCAGTAGGCATAGAACGCGTGGGCGGCCGCATAGTCCGGCTCCAGCGCAATCGCCTGCTGCAATAGGCCGCCTGCCTCGTGGAAATTGGTCCGCTCCAGCCGGGTCATGCTGGGCAGCGCACGCAGCATAAGATCGTAGGCGTTGGCGTCCTGCGGCGGCCGATGTGCAGCGCGCCGGCTTTCGATCAGCAGGATCTCTGGGTCGATCTGGCCCACGACCTCGGCCGCTACATCGTCTTGCAATGTCAGCAGGTCGTTGGTTTCCCGATCGAACCGCCGCGCCCACACGACCTGGCTGCCATCGCGCAAGTCGATCAGCCGAATTGTGATCCGCAGCCGGGTGCCAACCCGCTGCACGGACCCGTCAAGGACGAAGTCGAGCCCGAACGTCCGGCGCAGCGCGGCTTCGTTTCGGGTGTCTTGCAAGAACTGGCCAATCGACGAGCTGGAAACGAGGAACATCCATCGAAACCGGGCCAGCGCCGCGGTGATTTCCTCGGCAAGTCCGATCGAGAGATGCGCTTCCGCCTCGGTCGTGCCAACCAGGGTCATCGGCAGCACACCGACCTTTGCACCGCCGCGGGTGGTGGCGCGCTCAAAACGCTTTTCAAACGGTGCCGCCACCGGCGCGGGATCGGTACGCACAATTTCATTGCCGTCGCGGATTGCGCTGGCGATGGCCGTGGTCTCGGGCGACGGCAAGGCACCCCGGCGCTCGGCCAGCGTCGCCCGACATCGGTCGAAGGTCTGGATCGCCAGCCCCCGCTCACCCCGTGCCGCGTAGGCGATCATTAGGGCGCGCCATGCCCCCTCATGCTCACGGTCGATCTGCAATAATTGCTGGGCGACGCCGATGACCGACTCCGGCGCGTGCTGCCGGGCAAGCAGCGTCTCGACCACCTGCCGCGCCCGGTCACGCAACCGCTCCCGCTCTGCAGCCAGCCAGGCATCGAGCGCCGGGTCGACTCCATCCAACTCCTCCAGCAGCTCACCGTCGTAAAGACGAAGGGCTGAGGGGTCGTCCGGCGTTGCGCGCGCCACTTCCTCAACGTCGATCCAGGCCACACCGGGGCGCAGCGCCAGACTATCGCGCGTGACGACCAGGGTGGCGCGCCCAGCAGTGGATAACACGTCAAGCAGCCGGTGGATTTCCTGCCGGAGTGAGGCGCGCGCTTGCTCCTCCGGGCGGCGACTCCAGAGTAGTTCCGCCAAACGAGAGCGCAAAACAGGGCGTGGTGAGGCAAGTGCCACGATGGCGAGCAGGCCGCGGGTCTTGCGCCCGGTCGGCAAGACGCTGTCGCTATTGAGCGTCCAGGCTTCCATCCGGCCAATCATGCGCAGCCGCAATGCCACCGGACTATCGGGTTCCAGCCGGGCAGTCGGGCTGCTGCCCGATGTAATCAAGGATCTCACAAACATAAATTCACGACCATTGACCTACTCTACCGCCAGGTTGACGACCAAGGGCAAGATCAATGTGTGAAGTTTATAAACTAAATGCGACGTTGTAGTCAGTTTTTGTCAAGTTGCCGCCTCGTCAAATAGCCGGCGTACATCATGGCCCCATACATTACGATATCGGTCCAACCAAACTTCCGCCTGTACTGGACCACCCGCTACGATGGCGCGTAACGGATCGAGGTAGTGCGTCTCATCATGCCCATTCGCATTGCGCCGTGCCCGGGCACGAAGGCCGTCCATTGCAATGGCAACCATGTCCTGCGCGAGATCGCGGGCCGTACCGGCACCAAACGGCAAATCCAGGCCGCTAGTCGGCACCGCCGCCCGCAGCGCCTGGTACGCCGGCCAGGGTACCCGTCGCACCAGGCCCCATGCAGCGGCCAGTGCGGCCGGGTCGTAAAGCAGACCCACCCACAACGCCGATTGCGCAACCATCATCGCGGGGGATCCAGCATCCGCACCGCGCATCTCCAAAAATTGTTTTACCCGCACATCCGTGAACGCCGTTGTCATGTGGTCGGCAAAGTCGCCCACTGTCGCTGGCCCGTCCTGATCCGGTGCACGCCCGGCTATGTAGTCCCGGAACGATGTGCCAGCACGGTCCTGATAGACGCCGTTCCGTTCGGTAAAATACATGGGCACGTCCAGCAGCCACTCCACGTAGCGTTCGAAGCCAAAGCCAGCATCGAAGAACGCGGCAGGCATACCGGCGCGGGCGTTATCCACGTCGGTCCACACATGGGCGCGGGTGGACAGGTAGCCGGACGGCCGCCCCTCCCTGAATGGTGAATTCGCGAACAGCGCCGTCGCGATCGGCTGCAATGCTAGCGAGACTTGTAGCTTGCGCACCATGTCCGCCTCGCTGGAGTAATCGAGGTTCACCTGCACTGTGCAAGTGCGGGTCATCATGTCCAGGCCCATGCTGCCGACCAGCGGCATATAGCGGCGCATGATGGCGTAGCGGCTTTTTGGCATCCATGGCATCGCCTCGCGGGTGGCCAGCGGATGAAAGCCGAGCGGCGCAAACCCGAGGCCCAACGGAGTGGCCACCGCGCGTACCGAAGCGAGATGCGCATGCAGCTCCGCGTGCGTTTCATGCAGCGTCTGCGCCAGGCCGCCCGATAGCTCCAACTGCCCGGCTGGTTCAAGCGACACGGACGCACCAGCCTGGCCACCCGTCCCCTTCAGCCCAATCGGCAGCCCGCGATCGAGGATGGGTGTCCATTCCGGACCCGACAGCCCCTCCAACACGGCGCGAATACCTAGCGGCTCATACGGTGGTGAGGCCTGGTCGGCCACGCGAAAGCCGAATTTCTCATGTTCCGTGCCGATCCGGTACGCGCTGTCCGGTTTGCAGCCTACGGCGATGTGGTCAGCCAATTGCTGGACCGAGGTGATGGGCGTGGCGTCGTCGTCTCCGGGATTGGACATCGCGGCGTGGGCTCCCGTGGCTGGCCGGGCAACAAAGGGCCGGGGCTGGTCCGCGTCAAGCCGGGGGCTTAGATGGGGGGCATGGTAGCGTGGACCGATATTGACCGAACGGGCTGGGTGGCGGGACTACCGGCGCCGTGGCGACCGTACGCGGTGCTGGCGCGGGCGGACCGGCCGGTGGGGGCGTGGCTGCTGGCCTGGCCCGGCGTATGGGGGATCGTGCTGGCGCGGCCCGACCCGGTGCTGGTCGGGCTGTTTATCCTGGGCGCGTTCGCCATGCGGGGCGCCGGCTGCGTCGTCAACGACATGTGGGACCGCGACCTGGATCGCCAGGTGACGCGCACCGCCGGCCGCCCGCTGGCCAGCGGCGAATTGCGCATGCGGCAGGCTGCGTGGTTCCTGCTGGCTTTAATGGGTATCGGCTTACTGGTGCTGCTGCAGCTGAACCCGCTGTGCTGGGCGCTGGGCGTGGGGTCGTTGGTGCTGGTGGCGCTGTATCCGCTCGCCAAGCGGGTGACGTGGTGGCCGCAAGCAGTATTGGGCGTGACGTTCGGCTGGGGTGCCAGCATGGGCTACGCCGCCGCGGCCGGGTACTGGGACGGGCGGGCGCTGGCGCTGCATGCAGCCGCGTTCCTGTGGATCCTGGGCTACGACACGATTTACGCCCATCAGGACCGGGAGGATGACGCCCTGATTGGCGTACGCAGCACCGCGCGGCTGTTTGGCACCCGCACCCGCACCCGGCTGGCGGTTGGGTTGTGCTATGCCTGCATGATGGCGGTGCTAGCGGTTTTGGCGCGGGGTTGGGCGGTGCCGGCGATGCTGGTGCCGGCCGCAATGCTGGCGTGGCAGGTCTGGACGCTCGACATCAATGACCCGGCCGGGTGCCTGCGCCGGTTTCGCGCCAACCAGGTCGTGGGCGGCGTTATCGCCTTAGCTTTGCTTACCGGATGGGCATGAACGCCTTTATCGCCGCCCACACCTCGCTGACCCACGCGCCGCTGGTACCCGAGATCGCCTTGCACCTCGCGACCGAGATCACGCCCATCTGGCAGGCGAGCGAGACCTGGTTGCAGCAGGCCAATGTCGACCCGCCATTTTGGGCTTTTGCCTGGCCCGGCGGTCAGGCCACGGCGCGCCACGTGCTGAACAATCCATCGCTGGTTCGGGGCCGCCGCGTGCTGGATTTTGCCGCCGGGTGCGGGATTGCCGCGATCGCCTGCGCCATAGCGGGTGCGACCGTGGATGCGGCGGAGATCGATCCCATGGCCGTGGCCGCGATCACATTGAACAGCGCGGCCAATAACATGAATGTCACCACGCTGGCGCAGGACGTCGTGGGCCAGCCCAACCGCTGGGACCTGATCCTGGCCGGGGACGTGTGTTACGAGGCGCCCATGACCGGCCACATCCTACCATGGCTGCGCGCGATGGCGGCTGTGACGGAAGTCTGGGTCGCCGATCCCGGTCGTGCGTATCTACCCACCGATGGGCTGGTGCCGGTGGCCGAGTACGACGTTCCGACATCGTTGGAGCTGGAAGACCGCGTGCTGCGTCGCACAAAATTGTATCGCCTTACGGTTTGAACCGGCTTTGATGCCGCCCCAACTATCAGTCCCATTGCTCGGAGCCGCCGTATGACCAGCCCGCTATTCACGCCATTCACCATGGGCGCATGGCGCTTACCCAACCGCGTCGTCATGGCGCCCCTGACCCGTAGCCGGTCGTCGGAGGACGGCGTGCCACCTGCGTTCGCCGCCACGTATTATGCACAGCGCGCAACGGCCGGGCTGATCGTGACGGAGGCAACGAACATTTCGGCCCAGGCCCGCGGCTATGCGATGACGCCCGGCATTTGGACGGCGGCACAGATAGCGTCCTGGCAGCACGTCACCCGGGCCGTCCACGCAGCCGGCGGGCGGATCGTGCTACAACTGTGGCATACCGGCCGGATTTCCCATCCGAACCTGCATGGTGGCGCGCTGCCCGTCGCCCCATCCGCGATCAGGCCGGAGGGTCAAGCCTTCACCAATGAGGGCCTGCTGGACCACGTGACACCGCGCGCGCTGGAAACGGCGGAGATTGCTGCCATCGTCAAGGATTATCGCCACGCTGCCCAGTGCGCAAAAGACGCCGGGTTCGATGGGGTGGAGGTCCATTCGGCTAACAACTACTTGCTGGAGCAGTTCCTGAGGGACAGCACCAACCACCGTACCGACCAGTTTGGCGGCAGCATCGAAAACCGCCTGCGCTTTCCACTGGCGGTGGTGGAGGCTGTCGTTGGCGTTTGGGGTGGCGACCGGGTCGGCATCCGGATTTCGCCGGGCACGACGCAGCCGGGCGGGACGCCGCTGGACAGCGACCCCATGGCTCTGTTCGGCGCGTATATCGATCGGCTGAACGCGTTCGGCCTGACATACGTCCATGATATTGAGGGCGTGACCCAGATGGGCCGTGAGCCCAACGGCGTCGACTACCCAGCACTGCGGCGGGCGTTTCGTGGCGCGTACATCGCGAATAATGGTTATGGACGCGCGGATGCGGAGCAGGCAATCACGGGCGGCCTAGCTGATTTGGTTAGCTTCGGCCGACCGTATCTGGCCAACCCCGACCTAGTCGCACGCCTGCAGACCGGGGCACCGCTAGCCGACGCGCCGAAAGGGTATTGGTACGGCGGCGGGTCGGTTGGCTATAGCGATTGGCCGGCCATGACCGGCGCAATAGCGGCGTAGCGTTACCCGGCGGCGCTGGCCGGCTTGTGCCCGGCGGCCAGCGACGCCCGGTAATGCGCGTACTCACGAACCCGGTCTTTGTACTTACGCCAGGCGGAGGTGCCGGCGTAGCGGGCGAAGGGCAGAACCTTCTGCTTGGTGGGCGGGTACGTGGGCTTTGTGTTGGCGGTCATTGTCAGTCTCCTCGGCTGAGCGCTTCTATCGGCCAACGACCGCCGCACACAACCCCCCCGCCCACCCCCGGGCATGACGCTAGGGCGCAACCAGACCCGGCAGCCCGCGCACGGGACGCCGTGGACTACGTTAGCCTACGACGCCGGCAGTTGCTTCTGCCGCAACGCCGCCATCCGGTCGGAAAGGTTCGTGGGCGCCGGCAGTACGCCCTGCACCTGGCGCATCGCCTGCGCGATGTTGCTGTCATCCTTCTCCGGCTGGGTAGGCGCAAGCATCTTGGCTTTCATGTTCTGTGCTTCGGCAGTGGCCAGGTTGCGGGCGGCGTTATCCTGCATCGCCTTCAGCGCAACACTCAGGCTGCTGGTGGCACCCGATAGCCCGGCGGCCTGCCGCGCGGCCTCCGCCCGTTGGTCGGCCATCTCCTTCTGCTGGTCGGCGCGGCCCATGTCGCGCTGGGCGCGATTTAGGGCGTCGCGGGCGCCTTTCAGCTTTTCACCAGCGGCGGCGTAGGTCGTCTCTAGCGACGAAAGGAAGTCATGCGCGTCATCGGCGTCCTGCTTCTCCCGCGACACGTCCGGTGCCATGCTTTCCAACATGGACACCAGGGTCGATAGGCTCTTTTCCAGGCCGGCTTTCTTCGCCGCGTCCGTCTCTACGTCCATTTGATGCTGAATCTGCTCGGCCGCCGCCATGCGCTGATGGGAAAGCAGGTCGATCGCGTCGGCCTCCTTCTGCTCCTGGTCATATTGCTGACGACCGCGGGCGACTTGCTGGCCTAGCTCGTCCAAATGTTGCTCCATTGTGCGCAGCTCGGCCTCGGTAGCACTTTGCGGGTCCCAGCGAACGATTGCGTCGACGGCGCTGTTGACGGCCGCATCGGCCTTTACGCCAACAAGGTTCTTGATGAATGTGTACATGCGTGTTCTCCTTTTCTTGGGTTAGAGCACGTTTCGACCGATCGGAATGGATCGTTTGAAAGACCGTGCTCTTAAAATCTATATTCTAGAGCAGCTTATTTCATTCATTCAGAGCCGTGACGGCTCTGAATGAACGAAAGCTGCTCTAGCCGGCCATCGATCCAGCGTTAAGCAGCGCCACCGCCAGCTGAATACTGACGACGGCGATAGCCATGGCGACGTTGCCGCGCTCGATCTGTGCAGCCAGGCCGCGGATCAGCTTGCTGACAAGGAAGAACGTGAGGACCTGGATGACCAGGGCCACCAAACCCCATATCAGGATGTCAACCTGCGACGCGCTGCTGGCCAGCGTGGCGGCCAGCGGGACCGAAAGCGCGATCACCGTCCCGCCCATCAGCACGCCGGCGGCCACGTTGCCATCCTGCACCAGCCGCCGCTCATCAAACGGGGTTATTGCGAAATAGGCGGCGACGCCAATCCCCAGCAGCGCAAACGTCGTCAGGAACTGGGCGGCCAGGATCGGTAGGCCGGCGAACAAGGTTTGCAGGATCATGGCATGCGCCCTTATGCGAGTTGCAGCGTGGTGGGGTTGATGTCCAACCCGGCGCTGATCTGGACGTAAGCGCGGGACCCGTCCTCGATCGCCTGAACCAGGATGTATTCTGTTGGCGGCCCCGGCTGCGGGCCAGCCTGGGCCGTATTTGTAGGAGCGGCGTAGAGCATAGCCTGCGCCTTCACGACGCGCGATCCGGACAGGCCCTGTACCGTCTCCTCCAGATCACGCGGCGGCGTGCGGTTCTGGCCCGGTGACCACACGCGGTTGTAGGTCTTGCCGTCCTTGGTCTGGAAATCGGGCAGGCCGATCATCCCCTCTGCCGGGTCGAGCCAGGCGCCCCATTCGTTCGTGTCGGCAGGCGTGATCTCGTCGATGGTCTGAAAATACCGGCATTCATCCGGCAGGCCGGCTGCGTCCAGATGCAGCTGCACCATTCCGCGCTCGCCAGGCAGATAGAGCCGCGTCAGGCGCGTGCCGCCGCTGCTGGCCGTACCGACGGCGTCCACGCTGATTTGGCCGGTGGTTGTTTCCGGCGCCTGCACCTTGGTAGCCGGCCCTGCCAAAATAAAGGGCGTGGGGTCGACCGCAATGGTCATGCCAACCCGGAAGCGGTCGGGGGTATACCCCTCACCAGAGAGTTTATGGCGGAATAGGTTTGCCGCCTGGCCGATTGCGGTGGTGGGCGCAGGTGATGACATCGGACTGCCCCCTGTCGATGATGGTTTGTGCCGGCTGTAGGCCAGATAACCGATGCCGCCGGCACCCACCAACAGCACCGGCCACACCCATGCCGATCCCCGGCGCGCGCTAGCCACCGCGGGCGTCCGCTCCGGTGTCGGTGCCGCGGCCATACTGGCCGGTACGTCGGGCGGCAGATAGGCCGGGTCCTGCGGCTGGCCCTGCTTTTCCCGCAATTGACTATCGAGCTGGTCGAGTTTCTGCCGCAGCTCGGTATTGGTCTGGGCCTGGCGCTCCGCCTCCTGCCGCCATTGCTGGTAGCCTGCGTCGTCCCGGTGGTTGCTGAACCAATCGCCCGAACCGGACCGACCAAGGTTGTTCAGCAGCGACCACAGGAAGATGCCGTCCCACACGCCAAAGCTGCGTGGCCCCTGCTGATAGTATTGCTGTGGCGCAGGTGCCCAGCCCCGGTCGCGATACCAGTTGGACTGGCTTTCGAACCGGCCTTGGCTGTCGCGATAATAGGTGCGTCCTGCTGGCGCGTAGGACTGTCCGCCACCAAACGAGCCGCCGCCGCCGCCATAGTTGGGTGCTGGCGCATATTGCGGTGCCGGCTGCGGTTCCTGTGACCGGCGCCCAAGCTCCTGCTGCTGGCGATATTGACCCAGCGCGTTGCCCGACCGTTCCTGATTGAACGATCGATCGCCGGCCGACGGCATGCCGAATGTGGAACTGCCACCCCGGCTGTAGCCACCACCACTGCTATAACCGCCGCTACTACCGTATGACGGCGTGCGCGACACGCTGCCGCCGCCAAAGGAGGGCGTCCGGCTACTGGAATAACCGCCGCTGGACCGGGCCCATGCCGGCGTTACTGCCAGAACGAGGGCAGCTGCCAAAATGAACGACTTAATCCGAAGATGCGTCACGTAAGCCCCGTTTCTACGACACAACTTATAGCACTGTTGTTGCCCATTGCCAGCTACAAGCCCTTTAGCCCGGGTGCCGGTTGAAACCGCTCACCAGCCGCATGGCCAGACCCGTACGCGTCGCGGTTGACCCGGCGTTCGGTCGGCGCACGGGTACGCATCCGCAGGCCGAGCTTCTCGAACTCGGTGGTCACCACCCCCGCCTTCGTCACTACCAGATCGCGCCCGGTGCCGGCGTGGCGGGCAGCGCGGGCGTCTTGCATGGTCCGCAGCGCATGCTGGATGCCGTGGCCCAGCCCCATCATGAACGACGTATGCAGCACCCGCCGCCCGTTGCCACGGCCCTTCATATAGTCTGGACCACGGCGGAAGCGGTTGCCCTCCGTCTCAAACGCGACGGCGATCAGCGCCATCAGGTAGTCGGCCGCGGCCACGTCGGCGGGCAGGCCGAAGAACACGAGCGACAAGCGTTTTTGGCCATCCACAACGACCGTTTCCATCCAGAACCGGCAATCGAACAGCGCGGCGACGGCCGAGCCACACTCGTCGAACGGGGCCGGACGGGCGCGGGGGGTGGCGATGACCCGGCGTTCGCAGGGTTGGGCGTGCAGTTCGACTTCGGTCAGTGTCAGGCCGTGACGATCCAGCAGTTCCGACACCTTCGCGGCCGCGGCCAGCGCCTCCTGTTCGGTGCAGCCGCGATCCGTTGTTTTGGCGCGTAGGCCGGCGATGCGGGCCAGCAGACCGTCAGCGGGTGTCACGCTAGTCGCTTTAGCAGTGCGCGAGCCGCGTCGGGGGCGCGCACCTTGTCACCGCTGATGAAATAGACGCAGCAATCGCGCGGCTGGGCGGGCCCGGCCGCGCCGATCAAGGGCAGATTATCCACCGTGCCGCCATCCGCCCCGGCCCGGAAGCGACGCGCCCAAGCATCCAGGGCGGTAGCGTCATACCCCTCCGGCGCAGCGGCCGCGTTGCGCTCCAGCCGGGCATAGACGAAGGGTGCCGTCAGATCACCTGACAATACGTGCTTATCACTGTCCATGATGGCCCATGCAACGCCCCGCGCCCGCAACAGATCCAGGCATTCGGGCACTGCCCAGGTGGGATGCCTGGCTTCGATTACATGGCGCAGTTGCACGCCATCGATCGCGTCCGGCAGCAGGTCCAGCCAGGCACTGAGTTGTGCCGGGTCGAACTTTTTCGTGGGCGGAAACTGCCACAGAATGGCGCCGAGCGTTTGGCCCAGCGCCGGCAAATTGACCAACGTCCGCTCGATCGACGGTCCGGCCGCCGTCAGGTCGCGGCCATGGGTGCAGCCGCGCCGGGCCTTCACGGCAAATACGAACCCGACCGGCACGGTCGCGGCCCATGCGGCCAGGCTGGCGGCAGATTGGCTGCGGTAGAATGTGCCGTTGATCTCGATCGACGTTACCTGGCGGCTGGCGTGGGCTAGCTCCTGGGCATGGGGCAGGCCCTTGGGGTAGAACGTCGCGCGCAAGGGTGCGAAGGTCCAGCCGCCGATGCCGACTACGATTGACGCCATGCCCATTCCCTCGCCGTGCACGGGCGTGTGTACCATGGTGGACGGAATTTGCCGCGGGTGTGGACGGACGCTGGTCGAAATTGCAGGCTGGGGCACGGCCACGGTGGCGGAACAGCGGGCCGTTTTAGCCGCAATAAAGGCCCGTTTCGATTGACCACCCCGGCTTGCGAACCTATCTATGCTGCAGCTGCGAAGGTGATTGGGTGCCGATGAAAGATGTCCGTGACGCATTGATGGTAGCCCACACGTCGGATGGCCGGACCGTACGGCGGCCCTTATCGCCGCATTTGGGAGTGTACCGCCCGCAGCTATCCTCCGTACTGTCGATTATGAACCGGGTTTCGGGCATCGCCATTTCTGCCGGGACCGCATTGCTGGTGTGGTGGCTGGTTGCGGCGGCTAGCGGGCCATCGGCGTATGCGCAGATTACCGAGTTTTTGCACTCCTTTGTCGGCATCTTCGTCCTGTTCGGCTGGACGGCGGCGCTCATGTACCATTTCTTCGCCGGGCTACGGCATCTGGCGTGGGATTCGGGCTACGGCTACGCCCTGCCGCAGATGCGGATCACTGGCCTAGGCACCGTCATCGCCACCGGCGTGAGCACCGTTCTGATCTGGGCAGTGGGCCTGCTGGTGCTGCGATGAAGGAGCCGATCGCGATCCACGTCCGGCAGAGCCAGTTGGGGCGCGCCCGTGGCCTCGGCGCTGGCGGCGGGCTGCACCACTGGATGGCAGAACGCGTTACTAGCTTGGCACTCGTACCGCTTACGCTGTGGTTCATCTACGCCGTGCTGCATCTAGCCGGGTCGCCACAGGAGGATGTGGCAGCCTGGGCCAGCCATCCGGTCAACACGGCATTGCTGCTCGCGCTGATTGTAATGACGTTCCATCACATGGCGCTGGGTTTGCAAGTCGTGCTGGAAGATTATGTACACGATAAGCGGGCACGCAGCCTGTCGATCCTGGGTGTGAAGGCCGTGTCGGGCCTGCTGGGGTTGGTGGCGGGCGTGGCCGTACTGAAACTGGCTCTGATTTAAGGCGATCCGAATGAACGCGATGTCCAAGCCGTCCCAGACGTACAATGTGATCGACCATACGTACGATGTGATCGTGGTGGGCGCGGGGGGTGCCGGGTTACGGGCGACGCTGGGTATGGGCGCGGCGGGCCTGCGGACAGCATGTTTGTCCAAGGTGTTCCCGACCCGGTCCCACACTGTCGCGGCGCAGGGCGGGATCGGCGCGGCGCTGGGCAACATGGGTGAGGACGACTGGCGCTGGCACATGTACGACACCGTTAAAGGGTCGGATTGGCTCGGTGACCAAGACGCGATCGAGTACATGTGCCGTGAAGCGATACCGGCCGTGTACGAGCTAGAGCATTACGGCGTCCCGTTTAGCCGGACCGAGGACGGCCGCATCTACCAGCGCCCGTTCGGCGGCCACATGACCGAGTACGGCAAGGCCCCGGCCATGCGCGCCTGCGCCGCCGCCGACCGCACTGGGCATGCAATCCTGCACACGCTTTATCAGCAGAGCCTGAAGCATGAGGTCGAGTTCTTCGTCGAGTACATCGCGCTCGACCTGATCATGGACGAAGAGGGTGCATGCCGCGGCGTTATGGCCTGGTGTTTGGAAGACGGGACCATGCACCGGTTCCGCGCGCAGCAGACCGTACTGGCGACGGGCGGGTATGGCCGGGCCTATTTCAGCTGCACCAGCGCCCATACCTGCACTGGTGACGGCGGGGCCATGGCGATCCGAGCTGGTATACCCATGCAGGACATGGAGTTCGTGCAGTTCCACCCGACCGGCATCTACGGCTCAGGCTGCCTGATTACCGAGGGCAGCCGCGGCGAAGGCGGATATCTGACCAATAGCGAGGGCGAGCGGTTCATGGAGCGTTACGCGCCCACCGCCAAGGACCTGGCGAGCCGAGACGTGGTTAGCCGCAGCATGACGCTGGAAATAAATGCAGGGCGAGGCGTCGGGCCAAACAAGGACCACATCCACCTGCATCTCGAGCATTTGGGGGCAGACTTGCTGCACGAACGCCTACCGGGCATCAGCGAGACGGCAAAAGTGTTCGCGGGTGTGGACGTGACGAAGGAGCCGATCCCGGTGCTGCCGACTGTGCACTACAACATGGGCGGCATTCCCACGAATTACCGGACCGAGGTACTGCGCCCGACCGCGCGTGACCCAGACGCGATCGTGCCGGGCCTGATGGCCGTCGGTGAGGCCGCGTGCGTCAGCGTGCACGGTGCAAACCGGCTCGGCACCAACTCACTACTGGACCTAGTGGTGTTCGGGCGCGCCGCCGCCCATCGCGCGAGCGAAACGGTAAAGCCCGGCGCGAGCCAGGCCCCCCTACCGGCTCGCGCTGGAGAGAACGCGCTCGATCGGTTCGACCGTACCCGTAATGCCGCCGGCGACACGAAGGTCAGCGCCATGCGGTCCGAACTGCAAAAGGTCATGCAGGCCCACGCCGCCGTGTACCGCAACGCCGAGAGTTTGACGGAGGGGGTTGGTAAGATGAAGACCCTTTGGTCTGGTAAGGACGACATGAGCGTGAGTGACCGCAGCTTGATCTGGAACACAGATTTGGTCGAAGCGCTGGAGTTCGACAATTTGATGGGTAACGCCATGACGACGATGGTCAGTGCCGAGAACCGGCATGAAAGCCGCGGGGCCCACGCCCATGACGATTATCCAGACCGCGATGATGCCGAGTGGATGAAGCACACCCTGGCGTGGTGCAAGCCGAA
>JAYVTX010000417.1:0-3307 GCA_043788425.1 Rhodospirillales bacterium | reverse complement strand
TTGTTTCTCAGCCAAATCCCGCTGCGTGGGGACCCGGCGTGGCGCGCCCATCTGTTCGGGTTGTCCCGGCTAATCGCGGCCGGCCTTGTGACAGCTGGCGCATTTCACGTCAGCGGCCTCGCCTGGCAACCCGTGGCACTTGGGCCAGTCCAGGCCCTGCTGGCCGGCGGTGCGCTTGGTCTGGCCGGCATCGCCCTATTTTTGGCGACACAATTCGGCCTTTGGCGCCTGGTTGGCGCACCCGACGGCGCCGAGCTCCATGTGATCACGATGATGCAAGCCGGCCGGAAATCCCTGGCATGAGGGCCACGCTGCTTACGCCCTTTGTGCCGCCAGAGTCTGAGGCCGATCGCGGCGGGATGCACCGGCGTGTTGGTGCCATGCTGCGCGCCATGCAAAAGCGTTTTGACCACATCGACATGGTTCATATTCCCATCCCGGGCCGCACCGCCGATAGCGCGACGCAATCCGTTTTCTGGGGTCAGCCGCTGCAGACCATAACGCTGACCCGTGATGACCGGCTGCCGTCAAACTGGGAGCATCATGTCCGCGGTCTGACCGATCTCGGCCGCCGCCATCCGTACAGCCGGTATGCAGGCCCGATCCTGCTACGGCAGCTCCAGGATCACCTCGACACCAACCCCGCTTTAATCGTTGTCGACCGGTTGGAGCCGATGATTGCGCTGCGCCGATGCCACACCACGGCGCCGATCCTGTTCGACCTGAACGATGTCATGCATGCCGTTGAACGCGCTGCCCTGCGCCGGATGCCGCTTCGTCCCCGCACCGCCCTCGCGTGGGCACATTGGCCTGCACTGTGGTTTGAAGAACGGCAGGCGGCCCGCCTGGCAACTCGAACAGCGGTATGCAGTACGGTAGATGCCGCGTATCTCCGCCGCCACCACTTTCCCGGCACGATCGTGACGATCCCCAATGCGATCGCTACCCCGGCAACGGCACCCGGCCTCGGTACCCGGCCGACGGTTCTTCTGCTGGGAACCTTCGCTTATCCACCGAACGCTTCCGCCGCCCACCGCCTAATCACCGGAATTTGGCCGCTTATTAGTGCCCAAGCACCTAGCGCGCGCCTCATCCTCGCCGGCCCAGGCAGCGATACGCTGGCGGGGCGTGACCGCGCACCCGCCTCTATCGAGTTCCGCGGCTTCGTCCCCGATCTCAATGCGCTATATTCCGAAAGCCGCATCGTTTGCTGCCCATTGACGGAGGGTGGTGGAACCCGGCTTAAACTTATTGAGGCAGCGGCCTATGCCCGCCCGATGGTCAGTACGGCAAAGGGGGCGGAAGGGCTGGATTTCACCCCTGGCAGGGACATTCTGATTGCCGAGACCGACGATGCGATCGCCAAGGCCTGCCTTACTCTACTGGCCGATCCAACGGAGTGCCTGCGCCTGGGCACGGCCGCCCGCGCCGCCGCTGCTGGCTACGACCTTGAAACCGTCATCGCCCAAATCGGTTGTATCCTTGATGACATCGTACCCCGGGCCTGACGACCTGTGACGCGTGCGACTTTGGTCACGCTAACGATTGCCGAGCCAACGTACCGGGACGCCGAGCACGCGCCCATCAACGCCGCTTTCACCACGGCCCTGCCCGCCACCTGCCTTGCCTGCACGAGCGCTCAGTACGACGCGTTGTGCAGCCTTGGGATGGGCCCGGCGCTTCCTCCCCATGCCGTTATCCATGTCCTTCCGCCCGGGGGCGTCACCTTCCGCCGCATGCACACGCAATGGCGCGCCCTCTCGCCTTTCACTGCTCAAAGTGGGGTGACAAGGCTTCTCCTTCTTTCGGCCGGGCCGGAGACGCTTTTTGTCGCCCGCATGCTCGTCATCCGGCGACCGGACCTCCACATCCACGCCGTTATGCACAACATGTCCAGCATTGCAGGCTGGCGGTCCCGCGATCCGCGCCGCCGCTGGATCGACATGCAGGCAGCGCTACGTTGGGCAAACCATCCCCGCATTCACCTTGTTGTACTTGAGCACTACATCGCGGCCGCCGCGGCCCAGGGCGGACCCAGCTGGCCCCGCATCGCAAACACCTTCAAGGTCTGGCCCCACCCTACCCTGGCCCATGAACACATGCCGCCCGCGGCCTGGGCCCCCGGCGACCGGTTACGTCTGACCATTCCCGGCGTCGCAAGCCGGGACAAGGGTTTCGATACAATCCTGGCACTGGCCGCCGCATCGCCGCAGCACGACTGGTATGTCACCGGACGGCTAGGGGCCGAGTACCGGGACGCCGCGGTATCGATCCCAAGCGCAGACGGGCGGCTGTCGCGGCCGGCGTATCTCGCCGCACTCCGCCGGGCCGATTACGCGGTTCTGGCTCATCAGCCCGACTATGACCTCACGGCGAGCGGCTCTATTCTTGACTGCGTCACCAACGGCATTCCTCTTATTGCGTTGGCCAGCCCGGCCGTAACGGCGCTTTCGGCCGAATACGGGCCGCTTGGCTACATCGTGCCGGACCGGGCGGCGGCAGAGGCGCTGTTGCACAACCCAGTGCTGCGGGACTCGACCACCTATGCCGGATTCCAGCGATCGATGCGCGCCCTGCACAATAGCCGGACCCCGGCGGCATTGGCCCCATTGCTACGCCGGGATCTCGGCCTACCGATTTAGCGCGGCCACGATCAGCGCCACGCCTTGGGCGTGCCAGCGCTGCACAGCCTTGTGATCGGCACCGATCGCCGTTCCGATCCGCCGCCAGCTGAAAACCTGTCGGCCTGTCAGCGGACACACCAGGCTGCGTGCGCCTACAACCCGGCGCAACACATACTTGTCTTGCGGAATCGTGCTGATCCAGGCCAGGGCGCGGTCCATCCGGTCGATCGCCGCCGCATCCGGCACGGATGGCCGTACCCGCGTCTGGGTCCGGGCGCCCAAGGGTGCGACGTCACGAACCCACTCCAGACCGCCAGTCCGCAGGCGAGTCGATGGCCCCCGGTCCGGTAGAGCGAGCAGCGTCGCCCCAGCTTCGGCCAGCTGCGCCACGACATAGGCCGAATCTACCGGCCCGGTAGGCAAGGCACGCACGTTCACCACTGGAACACCGGATAGGGATAATCGGCACCCGCCAGGACGGTCCCGTCCGTGATGGCACCCCAGCTGAGAGGATGTCCGGGGGGCAACGGACCCCGGTCTGTCGCTGCCATCCGGCCACGAACGACGTAGATGATTGTTGGGCAGCGCCGGTCAGCGACGGTGTCGATCAGCATTTTGTACTCCATTTGTTCCTTGTCACCATAAGTTAGTTTTCCTACTATCCACGTGTCAACACATGGCAT
>JAYVTX010000416.1:0-4173 GCA_043788425.1 Rhodospirillales bacterium | reverse complement strand
GTGACGCCGGCAGAGGCCAACGCTGCGGCAGGCACAATCGTAGCGCCGCCCTTCAACAGGGCGCGCCGGTTGAAACGGGCGCTGGGGTCAACTGTTCGCATGGTCAATATCCTTCCTTGGGTAATGCGGGCCTTCTGTGGACCCGGCGATAGGCAATGGGGTTAGCCGAAGCGGCCCCCCTTGCGGATGACTTCAATCTTGTAGCCGTCCGGATCGGTCATGAAGAAAAATCGCGCGATCGTAGCACCGTCGTGCTGGAAGTCGCGGCACTCTGTTGCCGGCATACCTGCCGCCACGGCCTGCGCACGGGCCATGTCCACGTCGGGGACAACGACCGCCAGGTGCCCGTACCCGTTGCCGAGATCATACGGTGCATTCTGGTCCTTATTTACCGTCAGCTCCACTTCGAACGACGATTCGGCATTACGAAGGTAGATCAATGTAAATGTCGGGAAGTCGAACCGCTCCGCGACTTCTAGTCCGAGCGCGGCCTGATAGAACGCGACCGACCGTGCCTCCTCCCGTACGCGGATCATCGAATGAACGGCTTTGGCGAGCATCAACGCGGTTCCCCTAAATAAGCTATTATCGCCGCCCGCGTCTCCGGCTTGGCTTGCTTATACGCCATGTTGCTGCCCGGAATTACGGCCTGCGGATTTTCCAGATAGGCGTCTAGATGCGCCGGGTCCCAAACGAAGTCGGCTTTCTCATAGCCGGTAGAGTATTTGAACCCCGCCACCGACCCCGGCTTACGCCCTACCACGCCCGCCAGGTGCGGACCCTGGCGTGGCTCAGCGGCCGGGTCTAGCACATGGCAGACACCGCACTGATTTCGAAACAGGTTTGCACCATTTGGCGCTGGTGCATCAGGAAGCTGCGCCCAGGCTGGACTAGCCACGCAAACCCCAAAAATCAAAAGCCATCGCCGCATCGCTGTCCCGTCCGCTGAAGATTCGAACGGTATCGACGGTGCGAGGCTCCCGGGTAGTATCTGGCTACGACATCAACTGTTTTTTCGATCCTGTCAGTTCGCTAAGGTAAACGTCCTGATGCCTTAAATAGTGCAGACATGTGACACGAAGAAAAGATGCGAAGTTTGGCATCGTCCCTTGCTCATTAATCACTTCATCATGCAGCACTGCACAGAAACGGGCTAAGCTGACGCCCTCCCGCTCCGCAATCTCATCAAGAATGTTCCAGAACGACGTTTCCAGGCGGATTGATGTGGCATGTCCATGCAGCCGAATGGCCCGCGTTTCAGACATGTACGACGCCGGGTCCTGCGTCTTAAACAGGCTGCACATTGGATCTTTCTCCCTGCCTAAGTGATATGAGACGCCAGGGACAGTCCGCAATCTTCATGGAAAACGTTAATGCCCGATTGACGATCGTGCCCATGTGCACCGGGTTAGTAACGCGCTCCTGTAGCGATTACACCCGACCGTGACAGTGCTTGTATTTCCTTCCCGACCCACAAGGGCATGGCGCGTTACGGGCGATGTCGCGCCAAGTGGCAGGATCGGCCGGGTCGATGGTCGTCGCGGGCCGCTCTGCCTCCAACACATCGGCACCAGCATACGGTGCGGCCGCTCCCGGGTCTGAGTATCCGGCCGTGAACGGGAGATGCGGCGGCGCTGGCGCTGGCTCCGGCCCCAGTTCCACGCGGGAGAGCGTGCTGGTAACGCGTTCCTTCAATTCGTCCAGCATGGCGTTGAACAGCGCGAACGCCTCACTCTTGTACTCGTTCAACGGGTCGCGCTGGCCATATGCGCGCAGGTTGATGCCCTGGCGCAGATGGTCCAGCGCCAGCAAATGTTCCTTCCACACAGCGTCCAGCGTCTGCAAAAGCATGGACTTCTCCACGTAACGCATCAACTCCGGGCCGAGGTTCGCGGCCTTGCTCGCCATGTGGGCGGCTACTGCAGTGCTCAATCGTTCGCGGATGCCGGTCTCATCCATGCCCTCCTCCTGGCCCCAGGCGACAATCGGCAGGTCAACGTTCAGCAAACGTTTGACATCGTCGGCCAGCTCAGCCGTTTTCCACTGCTCGGCATAGGCTTTTTCCGGGATGCGCTGCGCGACCAGGTTCGTAACGATATCGTCACGCATGTCCTGCACCGTCTCACTCACATCATCGGCGCGCATGAACTCGCGGCGCTGAGCATAGACCTCGCGCCGCTGGCTGTTCATGACATCGTCGTATTTCAGCACGTTCTTGCGCGTGTCGAAGTTACGGGCCTCGACCTTCTTCTGTGCCTTTTCAAGGGCCTTGTTGATCCAGGGGTGGATGATGGCCTCGCCGTCCTTCAGGCCCATGCGTTGCAACATGCCGCCCATGCGGTCGCTGCCGAAGATGCGCATCAGATCATCTTCTAGGCTTAGAAAAAACCGGCTGGCACCCGGATCGCCTTGGCGGCCCGACCGCCCGCGCAACTGGTTGTCGATACGCCGGCTTTCATGCCGTTCGGTGCCCACAACCAGCAAGCCGCCAGACGCTTTGACCTGCTCGTGGAACACGGCAACCTCGGCCGTGATGGCGGCAGCGCGGGTGTCACGGTCCTCCTCCGGCAGGTCTGCTGTTTCCAGCTTGATCCGCATATCGGCATTGCCGCCCAATTTTATGTCCGTGCCGCGCCCGGCCATGTTGGTGGCGATCGTGATGGCACCGGGCGCACCGGCCTGCGCTACGATCGTTGCCTCCCGCTCATGAAACCGGGCGTTAAGCACCGCGTGCGGCACGTTCTTTGAGGTCAGCAAGTCGCTAATGATCTCGCTTTTCTCAATGCTTGTGGTGCCGACCAGTACAGGCTGGCCGCGCAGCCGGGCCTCATCGATCAGCACGGCGACCGCCGCGTATTTCTCGTCTGCCGTGCGGTACACTTCGTCGTCGGAATCGGCGCGCAGCACGGCGACGTTCGTCGGCACCTCCAGAACGTCTAGCTTGTAGATTTCCGCAAACTCATCCGCTTCCGTCAGCGCGGTACCCGTCATGCCGGCCAGTTTCGGATAGAGGCGAAAATAATTCTGAAAGGTTATGCTTGCCAATGTTTGATTTTCCGGCTGGACCGTCACTAATTCCTTGGCTTCCAGGGCCTGATGCAGGCCCTCGCTAAACCGGCGTCCGTCCATCATGCGGCCCGTGAACTCGTCGATCAGGATTACCTTGTCGTCGCGCACGATGTAATCAACGTCGCGGTGGAACAGCGTGTTGGCGCGCAGCGATTGCTGAACGTGATGCAGCACGCTCACGTTGAACATGTCGTACAGGTTGCCCTCGGTCACAATCCCGGCCTCGGCCAGCATGCGCTCGACTGTTTCCGACCCGGCTTCCGTCATGGTGACGGTCTTAAACTTCTCATCTTTCTCGTAAACAGCCGGGTCTTTCACCAGTTCGACCACGACGGTGTTCACCGTGCGATACAGGTCGCTGCTGTCCTCAGCCGGGCCGCTGATTATGAGTGGCGTGCGGGCTTCATCGATTAGGATGCTGTCGACTTCATCTACGATCGCGTAGAAAAAGTCGCGCTGGGTCATTTCCTCCAACTGATACTTCATGTTGTCGCGCAAATAGTCGAACCCGTACTCGTTATTTGTGCCGTACGTGATGTCGGCAGCATAGGCGGCGCGCTTTTGATAGTCCTCCATTCCGTGCACAATTACGCCAACCGTCATGCCGAGGAAGCCGTACACGCGGCCCATCCACTCGGCATCACGGGTTGCCAGGTAGTCGTTCACCGTGACGACATGCACACCCTTGCCGGCCAACGCATTTAGATAAACTGGCAGCGTCGCCACCAGGGTCTTGCCCTCACCGGTCTTCATCTCGGCAATCTTGCCGTCATGCAGGACCATGCCGCCCAGCATTTGCACGTCAAAATGGCGCAGGCCGAGTACGCGCCGCGCCGCCTCCCGCACGGTCGCGAACGCTTCGGGCAGCAGGTCATCCAACGTGGCCCCTGCGGCCAGGCGCGCCCGGAACTCCACCGTCGTGGCCGCCAGCGCTGTGTCATCGAGCGCCTGCAAGGCCGGCTCGAACCCATTGATGGCGGCGACCCGGCGCTGATACGCCTTTAATGACCGGTCATTGGTTGAGCCGAAGACGGCGCGGGCGATCGTGGCGAACATCGGTAGCCTTCCAGGTGCGGCCCGCTCATGGGCGCGGCAGTAGCGTAC
>JAYVTX010000415.1:0-2804 GCA_043788425.1 Rhodospirillales bacterium | reverse complement strand
TAAGAGGTACTGAATGGCTCGGAGCATCGTGCAACGCCGTCTGCAGGTCGCCGCCAAATTTAATCGGCCGGCCAGATAAGACCGCTCCAGAGCAGGCTGTCCGCTGTCGGCCAAAAGCGGACAGGCTCTGTGCCCAAGCCAATCGTGCCGTGATGGCCAGCGGCGAAAGGAAATCAGCATGGGCGTCAAGCAGCTTTTCGATCTCACGGGTAAGACGGCGCTCATCACCGGCGGGTCGCGCGGACTGGGCTTGCAGATCGCCGAGGCGCTCGGCGAAATGGGAGCCAGAATTGCGCTTGTGTCGCGCAAGCAAGACGGGCTGAACGAGGCGGTCCGCCACCTCGCGAAACAGGGCGTCGTTGCCACGGGCCATGTATGCGACCTGTCTTCGCCCAACGCCGCCGAACCGTTGACGGATGCGGTGGCCACCGCGTTGGGCGGCATCGATATCTTGGTCAACAATGCGGGGACGACCTGGGGCGCCCCCACGACCGACCACCCGTTTGAGGCGTGGCAGAAGGTGGTTGACCTTAATATCACCGCTCCCTTCCTGCTGACTCAGGCCGTCGGCAAACAGGTGATGATCCCGGCCAAGCGTGGAAAGATCGTCAACATTGCATCTATCGCCGGATTGAAGGGCAACCGCCCAGGCTCGACCGCGACCATCGCCTACAACACCACCAAGGGCGGGCTGATCAGCTTCACCCGCGCTCTTGCAACCGAGTGGGCGCCGCACGGGATCATGGTCAACGCGATCGCTCCTGGGTTCTTCCCAAGCAAGATGACCCGTGGAACCCTCGATAAGTATGGTGATGAGATCGCCGCGCGGACGCCGTTGGGCCGGATCGGCAATTCGGAGGATCTGAAGGGGCTGGCCGTCCTACTTTCCTCGGCGGCGTCGGATTGGATCACCGGGCAGATCATCGCCATCGACGGTGGCATCACCGCGGTATGACGCCGCAGGACCGCGCGGCGGCACGGTACAGCCCTTACGACCAAGCTTCCCAAAGTCGGTTGAAGTCAGCCCACCTTCGTCACCGCTGTGGCGACGGTTCCCGTGTCTCTTGCGCATAAACCATGCAGAGCGGCGGCGGCAGCATGACCGTTACTATGTCGCCAACGGTGTAGCGCGGCGTCGAGCCAATCTCGATCGCGTTAAGGCGGGCGCCAACGGCCGCTACCTCGTAGACGGTCTGCACGCCATGATAATGCGCCGCCATGATCGTTCCCGATGCTTCGTTTGGGCTGCCAGACGCCGCGCCAAGGCGCACGTTTTCCGGCCGGATCAGCACGCTGACATCGGCGCCGATGTCCAGGCCATCCTGCAGCTTCGCGTGGAGCGTCTCCCCCGAAGCAGCCTCGACTGTACCAAACCCTGCCGCGTAGCTGCGCAGCCGGCCGGGCACCGCGTTGGACGAGCCGGTGAAGTTCGCGACGAACAGGGTTGCGGGGTTGTTGTAAATCTCGGTCGCGGTGCTGAGCTGGAGCAGCTTTCCGTTTCGCATCACGCCGATGCGGTCCCCCAGCACGACTGCCTCGGCCTGGTCGTGCGTCACGTATAGTGCCGTGAGCCCGGCCCGCTTCACGATGCGGCGCAGGTCGTCGCGCAGGCGTAAACGAAGCTGGGCGTCGAGGTTGCTGAGCGGCTCATCCAGCAACAACAGCCGCGGGTGGTAAACCATGCTGCGCGCAAGCGCGACTCGCTGCATCTGGCCGCCCGAGAGCGCGGTCACCGGCCGATCTACGTAGGGCGTCAGATCAACCAACTCCAACGCCTCTGCCACCAAACGGTCCATCTCGGCCCGTGCCAATCCGCGCTGACGAAGGGGGTAGGCGACGTTCTGCCGCACCGTCATATGCGGCCATACGGCATAGGATTGAAATACCATGCCGAAGTTTCGGGCCCGGGGCGGGACCAGCACACCCTGCGCCGGCGCGGAGATCACGACGCCGCCGATGCGGATGACCCCGGCCGTCGGATGCTCCAGCCCGGCCACGCAGCGGAGCGTCGTGGTCTTGCCACAGCCAGACGGCCCCAGCAGCACCACAATCTCCCCGGCCGCGATAGTGAAGCTTACATCGTCCACCGCTGGGCGGCCGGCGACGTAATCCTTGCGTAGGGCTTCAACCTGCAGCTCGGCCGACATGCGCTATTGCCGGTAGCCGTAGGTTTTGTTCCACTCCTCGGACCACCCGGCGCGTAGTTTGTCGAATGCCCCGGCCTCCGGCAGCCAGATCGGGCTTGCCTTCGGGTCGAAGCCGGCGATCGTGCCCGGCGGGGCCTTTAGCGAGCTGAGGTTACCCTGCTGCGTCATGGTAAAGGCCTGGCCCTCAGCGGAAAGGCAGTAATCCAGAAAAAGCCGGGCCGCGTTTGGGTTGGCGGAGACTTTTGGAATGCCGGCGGCATAGGGCACCATCGGCACGCCCTCCGGCGGAAACACCAGCTCGACCGGCGCCCCGTCCCGCTTTTTGCTAAAGATGGCACTGCACACGAGGGGGGCGATCTGCACTTCCCCGCGCACCACGGCGTCCGAACCCGGCGCGCTAGAGGGGTACAGGCTGGGCTTGGTCGCAGCTTGCCGGGCCCAATAATCTTCGCCGAGCACTTGCCGTTCGAACATCACCCGCGTCCATGTCGTGCCGCCGGATTGGGCAATCACTTGCGCGATGGTGCCCGGCCCGTACACCTGCGCGTTGGTGAGATCCATCCAGCTTTTGGGCGGCACCTTGGTAAGCTCGGTATTGTAGGCGATGCACCAGCCCGGCGTGACCCGCGGCCATATTTTCGCGCTGATGCGCGATTC
>JAYVTX010000414.1:0-3414 GCA_043788425.1 Rhodospirillales bacterium | reverse complement strand
CGACGCCGAGGGCCAAAGCGGCAGCGGTCGCGGCGGCGGCGTTCTGGGCGTTGTGCGGGCCGGGCAAAGCGGGCGCGTCGATCGGTGGGGCAGCGACGATTATGTGCGTTGCCAGTTCCGTCGCAATCGCGGCCGACGATGCGTCATCGGCCCCGACAATCCGCACCGGTGCGCCCCGGCCAAACACGCGGCGTTTGGCGGCAATATAGCCGTCCATCGTGCCGTGGCGATCCAGATGGTCGGGTGACAGGTTTAGCAGAACCGCCACATCGAACCGCAGCGTGTCCAACCGTTCGAGCATGTAACTCGACATTTCCAGCACATAAACGCCGTCCGGCCCCAGCAACGGCAAAGCCAAGGCGGCGGTGCCGAGGTTGCCGCCTGCCGCATTCGGCACGCCGGCGCTGGTCAGGATGTGGGCTAGTAGCGCCGTGGTGGTAGATTTGCCGTTAGTGCCGGTGATGCCGACGAACCGCGCGGTGCTGCCAGCCTCCCGCACGGCGCGAAACAGAAACTCGGCATCCGATAGGATCGGGATACCGGCCGCGCGGGCGGCGGTGGCGGCGGGGTGCGGCGTCGGCAGCACGTGCGGAATACCCGGCGATAGTATCAGGGCGTCATAGCCGGCGTAACCGGCGGCCGGGTCATGCAGCGGTAGGCCGGACGTGTCGCGATGGGCGGCGACATCGTCCCACACACCGACACTCGCCCCCAGCGCCTGCAGCCGCCGCGCCGCGGGTAGCCCGTTGCGACCCAGCCCCACCACGGCGATGTTCGACCCGGCAATCATCGTAACGTCCCCATCATCGCAGCTTGAGGGTTGCTAGGCCAACGAGGGCCAGGATCATCGACACGATCCAGAACCGGATGACGATTGTGGGCTCAGCCCAGCCCTTTTTCTCAAAGTGATGGTGCAGCGGCGCCATCAGGAACACGCGCCGGCCGGTACGTTTGAACCAAAAGACCTGGATGATAACGCTGACGGTTTCGACGACGAACAGCCCGCCCACGATAGCCAGCACAATCTCATGCTTGACCGCGACGGCGACGGCACCGAGTGCCCCGCCGAGTGCCAAAGACCCGGTATCGCCCATGAACACGGCGGCTGGGGGCGCGTTGAACCACAGGAAGCCAAGCCCCGAGCCGACCAGCGCCGACAGAAAGATCGTCAACTCACCGGTGCCGGGCACCGCGGTTAGTTGCAAATAGTCGGCAAAGACGCGGTTGCCGACCAAATAGGCGATCAGCGCAAACACGCCAGCCGCGATAATGGTCGGTACGATCGCCAGCCCGTCCAGCCCATCGGTCAGGTTCACGGCGTTGCTAGACCCAATCATCACGACCATGCCCACCAGCGGGAAGCCGTAGCCGAACGGTATCAGCACCTCCTTGAACACCGGGATCGTCAGCCCGGTGCTGAGCGGTTCGCGCGTCAAAGTCATGATCCAGATTGCGCAAATCAGGCCGAGTGATAACTGCGCGATCAGCTTGCCCCGGGCCGACACGCCGCGGGTGTTGCGCTTCGTAACCTTCAGGTAATCGTCGACGAAGCCGATCAACCCGTATGACAGCGTTAGCAGCAGCACGGCCCACACGTAGCCGTTGCGCAGGTCGGCCCATAACAGCGTGCTGGCAGTTAGCGACGATAGGATGAGGACGCCGCCCATCGTTGGCGTGCCCCGCTTGGCGATCAGGTGGCTGGCCGGCCCATCCTCCCGGATCGGCTGGCCGCCATTCTGCACGGATTTCAGCCACCGGATCACGGGTGGCCCCAGCCACAACGCCGCCACCAACGACGTCAGGCACGCAGCGCCCGCCCGGAACGTGATATAGCGAAACAAGTTTGCGAGGATGAACTCACCCGCGAACTGGCGTGATAAAAAGACCAGCATTACTCCCAGCCCCTCGCCGCCATCTGTTCCATCGCCCGCACAACAATCGCCATGCGGGAACCGAGGCTGCCCTTGACCAACACGGCGTCCCCCCGCCGCAAGTTCATAAGCGGTGGCAGGCCGACGCTATCCGCGGCCCAGGTTCCACCCGCCGCGTCGCACACGGCACGCATTTGCGGTCCGCACCCGTAGAGCACGTCGGTCGATTCGGCCACGAACGGGATCAGGCTGGCATGCTCGGCACCAGCGAAGTCGCCCAACTCCAGCATGTCGCCCAGCACCGCAACCCGGCGGCCGGCCTGCGTCCGGAGTACCGCCAGGGCGGCACGGATGGAGGCGGCGGAGGCATTATAGCTCTCATCCAAAAGGGTTACACCGCCCAGGTCCCGCTGCGCCCCGCGGCCGGCCCCGGCGGTGAACCCGGCCAGTGCTGCGGCGGCCCGGGCAGTGTCCAAACCGAGCGCCAGGCACCCGGCGACGGTCGCGGCGGCGTTGGACAGCATGTGCAGACCGGGGGCGTTGAGGTGCAGCGGGATCGTGGCATGGCCGACGCGCAGGCCGTCGGGCACGGCGGCCACGTCACCCGCCTCACCAAACACCAGCACCCGGCCCGGCGCACACGCGGCAAGGCGTGCCTGAAACGGCCCGGACGGCACGATCGCGACGCCGCTGGGGCCGAGTGCCGCCAACAGCGCGCCCTTTTCATCCGCAATAGCCCCGATACTGCCGAGGTTGCCGATATGATTGCTGGCGATGGCGGTAATGATCGCAACATCGGGCCGGGCGAGGGCAGCCAGCGGCGCGATCTCACCCGCATGGTTCATGCCGATTTCTGTCACGCAGAACTGTGTGTCGGCCGGTAACCGCGCCAGGGTCAGCGGCACGCCCCAATGGTTGTTGTAGCTGGCGTGCGCGGCATGGACTGTGCCGAATGCCGACAGGGCTTGGCGCAGCATTTCCTTGGTCGTCGTCTTACCAACGCTGCCGGTGACGCTGACCATTTTACCACCAAACCGCACCCGCCCTGCGCGGCCGAGGGCATGCAGGGCAGCGAACGTGTCGGTCACGCGTAGCGCCGGGCCGGCTGTGTCGCGATCGACCAGAACGCCGGACGCACCCCGGGCCAGCGCATCCGCGACGTGCGAGTGACCGTCGGTTGTGCCGGTCAAGGCCACGAATAGGTCGCCGGGCACTAGCGTACGGGTATCGATCGACACGCCGGTCGCGTCGAACGGTACGACCATGGTGCCGCCCGTTGCAGCCTGCAGCGCCGCCGCGGTCCAGAGCGTCACGGGGTGTACATCTGCAACGGTCACGGCGCGTGCATTCGCATCGGTCATCTGGCGTGCATCCGCACGACCGACGCATCATCGAACGGGATAACCGTTGTGCCGATGGTCTGGCCTTGCTCATGGCCCTTACCTGCGACCACCAGCACGTCGCCGGGGCGCAGGCCGTCGATCGCGGCGGCGATGGCCATGGCCCGGTCACCGATGGTTCGGGCGTCCGGGTTGCCAGCGCT
>JAYVTX010000413.1:0-3632 GCA_043788425.1 Rhodospirillales bacterium | reverse complement strand
GGGCTGGTACAACCCGGCGCGGCTGCACTCGGCCCTGGGTTACCGGTCGCCGATGGCCTACGAAGCCATGCGGGAGGCGGCCATGATCCCGGCGTAGTCCGCAAGCCTGCAAACTGTCCACGAGAACGGGGGCAACCTCACCTCATCAAGATTATCAGGCAACCACCATTGAGCTCCGTCGCGCAAATAGACGTAATGCCTGTCAGTTCGCATACGCTGGTTTCCTGAACCAGCAACATTATGGGGCTTCCAGCGCGATATGTTGGCTCTCGTGGGACCGAATGGGACGTAGTAGGGCCGGTCCTGCGTTCCCCCCCCCGGAAGAATGAAGAACTCATCAAGTACCGCGTTCTCTTGGGGATTGCCGAATGGCGCGCCAGGCACACCCTCGGTTCGGCAAGGGACGCCCGCTCGCGTCATGGACAAGAATGTAACGAGCGAGGGGTGCGCATTTTCGGCGAGATAATTGAGAGACAGGCTGACGTGCTCTGCCGTCAAGTAAGGCACCTGTATCTCCCAATATTAGTGTCGCAGGACGAATGCGATTGAAACGTCGTGCAATGGATCATGGACGAGAACAAACGCTGTGGACAGTGCGTGACCTTAATGCCCAGTGATCTCCTCCGACCCCCTTGTTGGCGACTCGCTTGTTTGCCTTCCACGGTACGGCTACTGAGTAGTACACCCTGACCCAGTCAGGTGGTGATCGATGCCTAGGAAGCTCTCGAAAAACGTACTGACCAAGGCCGAGGTCGCCCTCGTCAAGACCATGTTTATAGCTGGGGACAGGACAGGCCAGGAGATACTTGCGTACTTCACGCGCCCAGGGCGAAGCATCAATCCCGCACGGATCATTGAGGCCCGAAAAAGCAGCAAGCATGCTGACATAGACCCAGCCTCGACGGACGAGTTGAGGGCGTTTCTGTCTCGCTGGCCCGACCATAACCACGTGACAGGGCTTCACCCCGACGACGACGAGTTGGTAGTCAAGGCACGGGAGGCCATGCTCAACGCCATTGGTAACTATAACAGCCCACGCACCTTGTTCCGCACGGAGTGCTTCATTGTTCTAGCTGTCATCGCCTGGACATACCTACTTCACTGGCACTACGGCAGGATTGGGGTGGATTACCAGTCAAGGAGAGATGACGGCACTCTACTTGTCACGAAGCATGGGGCGGTAAAGCACTGGGAGCTGAAGACGTGCTTAACGCAGGCCGAGTGCCCGCTCGACCCAGCAACGACGGCAAACCTGCGCTTCCTCATAACGATACGGCACGAGATTGAACACCAAATGACTAAGCGCATCGACGACACTCTCAGTGCCAAGGTGCAGGCGTGCGTGCTGAATTTTAATGCGTCACTGGCACGGCTTTGCGGAGAACGCACCAGGCTTGACCGGGACGTTACCATCGCCATTCAGCTCGCAGGCATTGGGCGAGAGCAACGGAGCATGCTGTTACGCGACATGGACCTGCCTCCGTCCTTCGTTGCCGCTCAGGCGGCCTTTGAGCGGAATTTGCCGGAGGAGATAACGCGGGATGAACGCTATGCCTGGCGCGTGATGATGGTGCCGAGGAATACCAACTCGAAGGGCGCTGCTGACGAGATGGTAGAGTTCGTTAAGCCTGGCTCGGATATTGAGGGCGAGATACATCGGGTATTGGTTAAGGAGACGGAGAAACAAAAGTACAGACCGAGTGACATTTTAGCTGAGGTGGAAAGACGAGGCTTCAAACGCTTCACCATGCATCAGCATACGCTTTTGGCCAGGGAATTAAACGCTCGCGACGAGAAGAAGCCCTACGGCACCTATGTAGATATTCTTAAGAAGGACTGGCGCTGGTACGTCGCTTGGCTAAACTAGGTTGTCGAACATTGCGAACAGAACAAAGGGCGATTTGCTTAAGGTTCGCTGGACCGCGGTTATGTCTGTGATAGCGTTGTCCGTTGCAGGCCAACTGTCCCGTTTGCATCCTCCGCAAATCGGCTGACCGAACCCCTAAAAACCGACCCACAAGTCGGGAGATTATCCAGGAATTTCAGTGGGTTGGTTAATTGTAGGTGGTAACTGCTACATAATGCCGACCATCTGCATCCACCAAGCCGGCCCCCCTGAGAGCCAAAAGCCTGTATCCACCTTCAAGAAATGCCTTGTGCTACATCAATCTTTGATACGGGCGTAAAGCGAACGACAGTACGCCCGACACCACCCCATCACCGCACCTGACAAGTCGCACACCAATACAAAGTCCGCCCCGCCACCGCCTCCGCAACCACCTCCGTCTCACACAACCGGCAAGGCCGCCCCCGGCGATGCGCCACATACGTCGCATTGGCCCGATTTACCCCACGCCGCCCGTCCCGATCCTCGATCAGCGTCGTGATAATCCGGTTCGTCCGCAGCCCCTCACCCAACAGCAAAACCGTGTCATCCCACAACGCCTCCCACGCCGGGCGCGACAGTGATGTTCCGGGGCGATGCGGATGCAGGAACCCGCGAAACAGCAGCTCCGCCCGATAGATATTGCCGATCCCGGCAATCAAATCCTGGCGCATCAGCAGCACGGCCAGTGACGATCGGCTGCGATGGATCGTGTGCCAGGGCCGGTCCGGGTCTGCGTCCAGGCGCAGCGGGTCCGCACCCATGCCGGCCACCACCGCATCCACGCCGGCCTGGTCCAGCACCTCACACGCCGTCGGGCCGCTCAAATCCGCCACGTGCCGCATGCCCGCCAGGCGCAGCCGCACCATGCCGCGCGGTGGTGGCAGCGCGTCCACATCGGGCGCCGGATCATCAGCGCGAAAGCGGGTTCGCCGCCCGATCCGCTCCAACCCCGGCCCGGCGAACCGCCACATGCCATACAGGCCCAGATGCACGCGCAAAAACACGTCGCCCTCGAACCGCAGCACCATCTGCTTGCCCCAGGCCTGCGCATCGATCAGCGCCAGGCCGTCGATCAGCGCCGCCCCTTCCTCAAACCGGCCCTGGGGACTGCTGGCGCGTAGTGTTTGGCCTACGAAAGTCTCCCGAAATGCGGAAGCTAGGCGGTGGACGGTATGACCCTCGGGCGTGATCTTGGCCTTGTTAAATGCGCGTTTATTATTGCATTCCCCGGCGATCGGCGTAAACAGCGCCCTCCCTGCTCGGCCGGTGGCATCCGGCTGGGCTATGCCCATTCCCGGGTCGAACACCAGCCAAAGGGGCGACAATGCCGCTATATGAAACCGTGCTAATTGCACGGAATGACGTGACGCAGGCGCAGGTCGACACGATCGCCGACACGATTACCACCGACCTCGAAACCGATGGCGGCTCTGTTAAAAAGCGCGAGTATTGGGGCCTGCGTAGCCTCGCCTATCGCGTGAAAAAGAACCGCAAGGGGCATTACATGCTGCTCGGCATCGACGCCAAGCCCGCCTTCATCACCGAGATGGAGCGCCTGCTGCGCCTGAACGAGGACGTGCTGCGGTTCATGACCATTCGTGTGGATGATATTACGGAGGAGCCGAGCGCCATCCTATCCCGCAAGTCTGAGGAGCGGGAGCGCGGCTTCCGCGGCCCGAAGCCGGCCGGACGGTTTGAGAGCGGGCGCAAGCGTGGCTTCGACGACCGTGAGGAATACCGGGCC
>JAYVTX010000412.1:0-4178 GCA_043788425.1 Rhodospirillales bacterium | reverse complement strand
AGCGATATGAGCACGCCGCCGGGCAGTGTCAAACCGGTGCCACCGGCGGTACCGATCAGGGTGGCGGGCACGCTGGCGGCCTGTGCTGCGCCGAGGGTTGCGGGGGCGTCGATGACGGCCAGGATGTAGCGGGCCTGATCCTCGCCAAACCAGAATGCGTGGTCGCCGACGGGTGTCAGCGTTGCACCGCAATTGCCGCCCAACGCCATTTCAGCAAGGGCAACCAGCAGGCCACCATCGCTGACGTCGTGACAGGCGAAGATCGCGTTAGCGGCTATTTGGGCAGCAACAAAACCGCCGTTGCGGCGTTCGGCGGCTAGGTCCACGGGCGGGGGCGGTCCGGCCTCCTGCCCGGCCACTTCGCGCAGCCATAAGGATTGCCCGAGCCATCCCGCGGTGTCGCCGATCAGGACGATCGACAGGCCGGGTGCCAGCGCCAGCCCGACGCTGCGGCTGGCGTCGTCCAGTACGCCTAGGCCGCCGATCGCGGGGGTGGGCAGGATGCCACGGCCCTCGGTTTCGTTGTACAAGCTGACGTTGCCGCTGACGACCGGGAAGTCCAGTGCCCGGCAGGCGTCGGCGATGCCGGTGATGGCGGCGGCAAACTGGCCCATGATCTCGGGCTTTTCCGGATTGCCGAAGTTCATGTTGTCGGTGATGGCCAGCGGGCGCGCACCGACGGCGATCAGGTTGCGCCATGCCTCCGCCACGGCCTGCCGTCCACCGGTTTCGGCGTGGGCGGCGCAATAGCGGGGGGTGCAGTCGGTGGTGAGCGCGAGGGCCAGGTCATGCCCCTCGATCCGCACCACGGCTGCGTCCGCACCGCCGGGCCGGCGCACGGTTTGGCCGCCGATGGTGCTGTCATACTGGTCCCAGATCCAGGCGCGGCTGCACAGATCGGGGCAGGCCAGCAGCGTCAGTAGGGCAGCGCGTAGGCCCATAGGGTCGGCGACGGCGCCAAGCAGCGCGGGCGTTTCGGGCAGGGTGTACGGGCGGTGGTACAGCGGGGCCTGCTCCGCCAGCGGGTCGAGCGGGATATCGGCCTCGACCTGGCCCAGGTGCCGCACGACGATGCGACCGGTATCGGTCAGGTGGCCGATGACGGCGAAGTCCAGCTCCCATTTCTCGAACACCGCGCGGGCCAGGTCCTGCCGGTCGGGGCGTAGCACCATCAGCATGCGTTCCTGGCTTTCGGACAGCATCATCTCATACGCCGTCATGCCGGTTTCGCGTTGTGGGACGTGATCGAGGTCGAGGTCGATGCCGACACCCCCCTTGCCCGCCATTTCAACACTGCTGCTGGTCAGGCCCGCGGCACCCATGTCCTGGATGGCGATGATCGCGTCGGTGGCCATCAGCTCCAGGCAGGCCTCGATCAGCAGTTTTTCGGTGAACGGGTCGCCGACCTGCACGGTGGGGCGTTTTTTGGCGCTGTCGGCGTCGAATTCGGCGCTGGCCATAGTTGCGCCATGGATGCCGTCGCGCCCGGTTTTACTGCCGACATACACGACCGGGTTGCCGATGCCGGCGGCGGCGGACAGGAAGATGCGGTCGCGCGGGGCGACACCGACGGTCATGGCGTTGACGAGCGGGTTGCCGTTATAGGCGGGGTGGAAATTGACCTCACCCCCCACGGTCGGCACGCCCACGCAATTGCCATAGCCGCCGATGCCGCGGACGACGCCGTCCACAATCCGCCGGGTGCCGGGGTGATGCGGGTCGCCGAAACGCAGCGCGTTCAGGTTTGCGACCGGGCGGGCCCCCATTGTGAACACGTCGCGCATGATACCGCCGACGCCGGTCGCGGCACCCTGATACGGCTCGATAAAGCTGGGGTGATTATGGGATTCCATTTTGAATATGGCGGCGAGGCCGTGACCAATATCGACGACGCCAGCGTTCTCACCGGGGCCGTGAATGACCCAGGGGGCGGTGGTGGGCAGCTGTTTCAGCCATACGCGGCTGGACTTGTAGCTGCAGTGTTCGGACCACATGACGCTAAATACGCCCAGTTCCGTCAGCGTCGGCGTACGGCCCATAATGGCCAGGACGCGGACGTATTCCTCGGCGTTCAGTCCGAATGTTTTGGCGAGTGCCGCATCAACCGTCACGCCAGCGCCTCCATCAATCCTGCAAATAACGGCCGGCCATCGATGCCGCCCATCAACGGATCGACCAGATCCTCAGGGTGCGGCATCAGGCCCAGCACACGCAGGTTGGGGCTGTAAACGCCGGCGATGCTGCGGGCGGAGCCGTTGCGATTGGCAGCGTCCGTTAGCGCGCCGTCTGCTTCGGCGTAGCGGAAGGCAACCAAGCCATCGCCCTCGAGCCGGTCGAGGGTTGCGGGGTCGGCGGTGTAGTTGCCGTCGCCATGGGCCATGGGGGCGCGGAAGACCTGGCCCGGCCTGTAGTGGCGCGCATAGGCTGTGTCCGTCCGTTCGACGCGCAGATGGCAATCGCCGCTGAGGAAGCGGAGGCCGGCGTTGCGCAGTAATGCGCCGGGCAGCAGGCCGGCTTCCGTCAGGATTTGGAAGCCGTTGCAGATGCCTAGCACGTAGCCCCCGGCGGCGGTATGGGCGCGAACGGCATCCATGATTGGCGCGCGCGCAGCCATGGCTCCGCTGCGCAGGTAGTCACCGTGGCTGAAGCCGCCGGGTAATACGACAAGGTCTATGCCGTCGAGCGAATTGTCCCGGTGCCAGACCATACGCACGGATAGGCCTGCCGCCTGCAGCGCGATGGCCGCGTCCCGCTCCCGGTTCGTGCCCGGGAAGACGACGATGCCGGCTACTTGCACTTATACAGGCCGTCCAGCGCCCGCAGCACGACCCCCGACGCTTGCCGGCCCATGAACTCGGGATGCTGTTTCGCCCAGCCGAGCACTTGTTCGCGCAATTGCACGCCTGTCACGCCTTCCGGCACACAGACATAGTCCGGCAGCTTGCCACCCTTGCTGCCATCAGCCGGACGAAGCTTCTGATAAAAACTGACGGTGTCGCTGATACCCTCGATGTACGATGTGCAATCCGAGGCATCCCGGGCCGAGCAAATCTCAACCAACTTCGTGCCGTTTAACGCCGAAAAGCGCTCGGCATGAACGCTTCCAGCAAGGAGCATGAACACAAGCAGGGCGTATTTCATGGCGCGATCTCCACGGTGAAGCTCTCGATGACGGTATTGGCGAGCAAGCGGTCCGACATTGCTTCCGCCTCGGCACGGGCCGCGGCGGCGTCGGTCTGGGTCAAGTCGATCAGAAACACCTTGCCCGCCCGTACCTCGCCCACGCCCGCGAACCCCAGCGTGCCCAACGCATGCCCGATGGCCCGGCCCTGCGGGTCCAGCACGCCGTCCTTCAGCATGACGGTCACGCGCGCCTTCATTGCATCAGCTCCGAGCCCTTCATGTCGTTATTTCCCGCCTCGGGCAGGATACCCAGGCGGCGTGCGACCTCCTGATACGCCTCCTCAACCTTGCCGAGGTCGCGGCGGAACCGGTCCTTATCCATTTTCTCGTTGGTCTTGCTATCCCACAAACGGCAATTATCGGGGCTGATCTCATCGGCCAGGACGATGCGCATGTCGTCGTCTTCCCACAGGCGGCCGAACTCCAGCTTGAAGTCCACCAGCGTTATACCGACGCCTAGGAACAGCCCGCTCAGGAAGTCGTTCGTGCGCAACGTGAGGCTCACGATATCGTCCATGTCCTGCGTCGCGGCCCAGCCGAACGCGGTGATATGCTCCTCGGCCACCATCGGGTCGTTCAGGGCGTCGTTCTTATAGTAATATTCGATGATGCTGCGCGGCAGCCGCGTGCCCTCGGGGATACCGAGCCGGGTCGATAGGCTACCGGCGGCCACATTACGGACCACGATTTCGAGCGGAATGATCTCAACCTCGCGGATCAGTTGTTCGCGCATGTTCAGCCGGCGGACGAAGTGGGTGGGCACGCCAATTTCGCCCAATTTCGTCATCAGGTACTCGCTGATGCGGTTGTTCAGCACGCCCTTGCCGGTGATGATCCCCTTTTTCGCGCCGTTACCGGCCGTCGCGTCGTCCTTAAAATACTGGACCAGCGTACCTGGCTCCGGCCCTTCGAACAGCACCTTGGCCTTGCCTTCATAGAGTTGCCGGCGGCGTGCCATGGCGGGGGTTCCTTCGCGTTTGCGCCCGGAGCCTGGG
>JAYVTX010000411.1:0-3019 GCA_043788425.1 Rhodospirillales bacterium | reverse complement strand
GGCGAGAAGAAGCGGAACGAGGTGCTGCAGATGGCCATTTTGCGGCCGAAACTGGCGGTGCTGGATGAGACCGATAGCGGGCTCGACATCGATGCGCTGCGGGTTGTGGCCGACGGCGTGAACGCATTACGCGGCCCGGAATTCTCGGCGCTGGTAATCACGCATCATCAGCGGCTGCTGGACCACTTGGTGCCGGACCGCGTGCACGTTCTGTCGGCTGGGCGGATCATTCGCAGTGGCGGGCCGGAACTGGCGCGTGAGCTTGAGGCAAATGGCTACGCACAGGTGGTGGCGGCAGCGGCATGAACGAGTTGTTACGCAACGGGGCCGACGCGTTTGTCGCCCGCTATCACGGTTTTCGCGACCACTTGCCCGGTGATCGCGAATTGCGTGATGCGGCGGCCGAGGCGTTTACGCTGCCAAGCATGAAGAGCGAGGCATGGCGCTACACAAGCCTGCGTCCCCTGGCCGAGAGTGTGTTTAGCGAGCCGCTGACGGAGGTATCGCCCAACGTTACCGAGCTTGACAGCCTGCCGGACCTGCCGAGGCTGGTGCTGATCGAGGGACGGTATCAGCCGGAATTATCGTCACTACCCGAGGGCGTTGACGTACAAAGCTTTCGGCAGCGGCCGGATTTCGGGACTATGGCGTCTATTCAGGAGCCGATGGTCGCGCTGAACACCATGCTGGCCGAGGATGGCGTACACCTGAATGTCGCGGCCGGCGTCGATGCAGGGGCTGTGCTGCTTGTTTCGTTGGCGCCCGACGAGCATCGGCCCGTCGCGTTCCACCCCCGCCACAGCATCCGGCTGGGTGCAGGTGCGAAGCTGACCATTTTGGAAGTGGCCCAGGGCGCGGGACAATATTTGCATAACGCAGTGACGGAAGTGCACGTCGCCGAGGGCGCTGTCCTGACCCATGTTCGCCTTCAGGACGAAGGCACGGCGGCGTTCCACGTCAACACGACCTATGTCGAGATTGCTGGGCACGGCACGTACGACGCGTTCGTGCTGACGCTGGGCGCCCGTTTGTCCCGGACCGAGATCCATGCGCGCCTGGCCGGGCCGCACGGCATGGTGCACCTGAACGGCGCGCAGTTGCTGACGGGTAACCAGCACGGCGACATTACGACCGTCGTTAAGCACGACGCTCCCGATTGCGGGTCGCGTCAGACGATTAAGAATGTCCTGTCCGGTCGCTCGCGCGGCGTGTTTCAGGGCCGGATCGAGGTTGCGCGCATTGCGCAAAAGACCGACGGCTACCAAATGAATCAGGCGCTGTTACTATCGCCGGACGCCGAAATCGACTGCAAGCCGCAGTTGGAAATCTACGCCGACGATGTGAAATGCAGTCACGGTGCCACGATCGGCGAGTTGGATGCAGACCAACTGTTCTATCTGCGAAGCCGGGGCGTACCGCCTGCGGAAGCGCGCTCCATTTTGGTTCGCGCCTTTTTGGTTGAAGCTATCGACTTGATTACACATGAGGGCGCGCGCGCCATGTTGGACGACGCGATTGCCCGGTGGTGGGAGCGCCAGTCATGAACGCCATGAGTAAGCCTGTATTCGACGTGGAGCAGATCCGCGCCCAGTTCCCGATCTTGGGAGAGACAATCCGCGGTAAACCGTTCGTATTCCTTGACAGCGCCGCGTCGGCCCAAAAGCCACGGGCCGTCATCGACGCCATGGCCGGTGCAATGGAGACCCAATACGCCAATGTGCACCGCGGTCTGCATTGGATGAGCGAGCGCACGACCGACGCCTATGAAGGCACCCGTGATGCCGTGGCGCGGCTGTTGAATGCGCCGTCGCGGGATGAAATCGTGTTCACGTCCAACGCGACCGCCGCGTTCAACCTGGTCGCGTATTCCTACGGTGAGCTGATGAAGCCTGGCCAGGCCGTGGTCGTATCGGCCATGGAGCATCACGCGAACCTGGTACCGTGGCAGATGCTGCGCGACAGACGCGGGATCGAGCTGCGGATCGCACCGATCACCGATCAAGGTGAGTTGGACATGGACGGGCTGGAGGCGCTGCTGCAGGACGGGCGCGTGGCGCTGGTGTCGATCACGCACATGAGCAACGTGCTGGGCACCGTGACCCCGGCCGCGCGTATTTCGGCGTTGGCGCATCGGTACGGCGCGCTGGCGATGTTCGACGGTAGCCAGGCGGCGGTGCATCGCGCGGTGGACGTACAGGCCATCGACGCGGACTTCTACACATTCACCGGCCACAAGCTGTATGGCCCGACCGGTATCGGCGTACTGTGGGCCCGGCGGGCGTTGCTGGAGGCGATGCCCCCGTTCATGGGCGGCGGCGATATGATCGCGTCCGTCAGCTACGAACGCAGCACCTACGCCGAGGTGCCGCATAAGTTCGAGGCCGGCACGCCCGCGATCCTGGAGGCCATCGGCCTGAAGGCGGCGATCGAGTGGGTGGAGGCGATTGGCTTTGACGCGATCCAGGCGCATGAGGCTGCGCTGACGGAGCATGCGATCGCCCGGCTATCGGCGGTGCGGGGCCTACGATTGCTGGGCGGCGCACAGGACCGGGGCGGCGTGTTCAGCTTCACCCTTCCGGGTGCCCATGCGCACGACGTGGCGACATTACTGGACCGCCAGGGTATCGCCGTCCGTGCCGGTAATCACTGCGCCGAGCCGCTTTCGCGCCGGCTGGGCATCGATAGCTCGGCCCGGGCCAGCACGGGCATTTACACCACGATGGCAGAAATCGACGTACTGGCCGACACGCTGGAGCGGGTGCGTGAGTTCTTCGAGTAGCATGTTCGATGACGTGCGGGCGCTGTATAATGACAGCATCCGCCGTCATGGCCGCACACCTTCGCACGCTGGGCCGTTGACGGGCTTCGATGGTCGGGCGCGTGGAACAAACCCCATGTGCGGCGACCGGGTGGATGTGTACGTGCGCCGGGACGGCGACCGGGTTGCGGCAGCCGGGTTTGAGGCCCGGGGCTGCGAGGTAAGCGTCGCCAGTGCCGACCTGATGTGTGAGGTTGTGGC
>JAYVTX010000410.1:0-2873 GCA_043788425.1 Rhodospirillales bacterium | reverse complement strand
CGCGCGGTCGAAAGTGCGCCGGACGGGTTTGTCGTAACCGACGATGACGGTTTGGTATTGACGGCCAACGCGGCGTTCCTGGAAATGGCCGAGCTACGGCACGAGGAGCAGGCCCGTGGCCAGTCGCTCGATCGCTGGGTCGGTCAGACCGGCATGGAGCTTGACGTTCTGACCCATAATCTCCGCACCCGTGGCTCCGTTCGGTTTTTTGCGACGGTCTTGCGGGGGGAAGAGGGCGGCTCGACCACGGTCGAGATCAGCGCCGTATCCGTCCGCAACGGGGGGCAGCCATCATTCGGCTACGCGATCCGCAATGTGAGTGCCCGGATGATTGCCCCCGTCGTGCCCGCCGCCGCCCGCCAGCTGCCCCGCAGTGTCGAGCAGTTGACGGAGCTGATCGGCCGCGTGTCGTTGAAGGAATTGGTGCGTGAGGCGACGGAGGTGATCGAGCGCCTGTCGATCGAGGCGGCGCTGGAGCTGACGAAGGACAACCGCGCCAGTGCGGCGGAATTGCTGGGGCTGAGCCGGCAAAGCCTGTACGTGAAGTTGCGTCGTTACGGCCTCGGTGACCTGGCGACGGTCGAGCGCGATTGATGGAGGCGGCCCTCTCACCAACCCCCGGTCCGGCCGCACGGGTGCAGTGGTTGGCGGCGTTGACGCTGCTGAAGCCGATCACGTGGTTTGCGCCGATGTGGGCGTTTGGCTGTGGGGTCGTGTCCGGTGGGCCGGGTGTGAAGTGGGGTTCGGTGGCACTGGGCGTGCTGCTGGCCGGACCGCTGGTGTGCGGAACCAGTCAGGCGGCCAATGACTGGTATGACCGGCATGTGGACGCGATCAACGAGCCGGGGCGTCCAATCCCGTCGGGGCGCCTGCCGGGGCGGACGGGGCTGTTCATCGCCATCGGCTGGACGGTGCTGTCGCTGCTGGTGGCAGCCGTGCTCGGACGCTGGGTGTTCGCGGCGGCTGTCGTGGGGCTGGTGCTGGCCTGGCTATACAGCGCGCCGCCCGTCCGGCTGAAGCTGAATGGCTGGTGGGGCAATGCAGCGTGCGGCGCGTGTTACGAGGGGTTGCCCTGGGTCACGGGTGCAGCGATCGTCGCGGGGCAGCCGTCAGGCGCTGTTCTGGCGGTGGCGGGCCTGTATAGCGTCGGTGCGCACGGCATTATGACGCTCAATGATTTCAAGTCGGTCGATGGTGACCGGGTGATGGGCGTGGGCTCGCTACCGGTAAAGCTTGGCCCGGCGCGCGCGGCACGGTTCGCGTGCTGGGTGATGGCGGTGCCGCAAATTGCCGTAGCCGGACTGTTGCTGCTGTGGGACCGGCCATTCCATGCCGCGACGGTGATGGCGCTGCTGGCCGTCCAGGGGGTGCTGATGGCGCGTTTTCTGACGGACCCTCGGCGGTTGGCGCCCTGGTATAACGGCACCGGTACCACGCTGTACGTGCTGGGCATGCTGGTCACGGCGTTTGCGGTGCGGCCGTGATGGGCTGGGTCGGCATCGTGCGGCTGGGCCTGGTACAGGCCGGTCTGGGTGCTGTCGTGGTGCTCGTCACGTCCACGTTGAACCGGGTCATGCAGGTGGAGCTGGGTTTGCCCGCCCTGGTCTCCGGCTCGCTAGTTGCCCTGCATTACGGGGTGCAGGCGTTGCGGCCCCGGCTGGGGTACGGGGCCGATGTGGGCGGACGGCGTACGCCGTGGATTGTTGGCGGGATGGCAGCGCTGGCGTTGGGGTCGGCGATTGCGGCCGGTTCGGTTGGTCTGATCCGGGTGCAGCCCGTGCTGGGCGTGCTGGTCGCAACGGCCGGGTTCCTTCTGGTCGGGCTGGGTGTGGGCGCGGCGGGTACGAACCTGCTGACGTTGCTGGCCGCGTCGGTCACGCCCCGACTGCGCGGGCCGGCGGCCACGATTGTTTGGATTATGATGATCGGGGGCATCGCTATCACGGCCACGCTGGCGCGGGGGTGGCTTACCCCGTTTTCCGACGCGGTGCTGTTCCAGGTCGTGGCCATGGTGGGTGCCAGTGCGCTTGGCGTTGCCGTTCTGGCGGTATGGGGGATCGAGGGTGCGACTGCCCCAGCCCCCGCCCAAGTCCCAGCCCCCGCCCATGGTGGGTTTCTGCCCGCATTGCGCGACGTGTGGGCCGATCCGCAGGCGCGCGGTTTTGCCGTATTCGTATTCGTGTCGATGCTGGCGTATTCGGCACAGGAGCTGGTGATCGAGCCCTATGCCGGTGCGGTATTCGGACTGACGCCGGGTGCCAGCGCCGGGTTGACCGGGCAGCACCATGCGGGCGTGCTTGTGGGCATGGCGGGCGTGGCGGTGGCAAGTTTCGCCCTCGGCGGTATGCACGGGGCCCGGTACTGGACGATGGGCGGCTGCCTCGGCTCGGCGGTCGCGGTGGCGTGGGTCGCATGGTGCGGCATGGCGGGTGCGTCTGGGATGCTAATGCCGGCCGTGATCGCTTTGGGCGTGGCCAATGGCGTGTTCGCGGTGGCGGCGATCGGCGCAATGATGGGGCTGGCGGGCCAGGGCGCGGAGCCTGGACGGGAGGGGACGCGCATGGGCCTGTGGGGTGCGGCGCAGGCGCTGGCGTTCGGCGCGGGCGGGCTGTTCGGTACGGGGATGAGCGATCTGGCGCGGGCGGTCATCGGTTCACCAGCGCCAGCCTATGCGGTCGTGTTTGCGACCCAGTCGGCATTGTTTCTGGTGGCCGCATGGCTCGCCGCCGGCGTGTTCGGGGCCACGCGCCGTCCCGCTTTGGGACTGGCATGAAGGTACTGGCATGAACGTACTGGCATGATGGAGCAGACGATGTACGACGCAGTGGTGGTGGGCGGTGGCCCGGCGGGCGCGACGGCGGCGGCGGATTTGG
>JAYVTX010000409.1:0-4170 GCA_043788425.1 Rhodospirillales bacterium | reverse complement strand
CGGGATAACCAGTTATCGGCCTGCGTGGCCCAAAACCGCGCGGGCGCCGCCGGGGCCGCGGATACCAGCACGGGGCCAACCTTCTCGCCGGTCGCACCCTGACGCCATTCTAGAAGGGCGGTTCTGGTTGGGCGGTTTTGGCCGGGTGTTCTTGCCGGCGGCTGGGCGGCCCCGTAAAGCTGGCCGGGTCACCATAGGGGTCCCCATGAGCAAGATCATCCGTACCGAGCCGAGCAAAGTACTGAGCAAGGCGGTCGAATACCACGGCTTCGTCTTTACCCAGGGCGTAACCGCCTCGGACCTCAACCAGGACATTACGGGTCAGACCCGGCAGGTGCTAGCGGGACTGGACGCGATACTCGAGACGCATGGGACCGATAACTCCCGCATTCTGCAGGCACAAATCTGGCTGAAGGACATTCGGGATCGAGACGCCATGAACGCCCTATGGACCGCTTGGCTACCCGATGGCGCAGCCCCTGCACGGGCCTGTGTGCAGGCGAACATGGCCGATCCACGGCACTTGGTCGAGATTATGGTGACCACCTGCAAGTAACGGTCATGTGTAGCCGGGTCTATGACTCGGCTGCCACCCAATAAGCACAGTGTTGCAGTAATATCGCCACACCAAAACAGTCGTTTTGCTATCGGATCACGGGCCCGTGATTGGGATCATTATCCTGCACGGGCAGGTTATCCACAGGCGTAAAAATGGCAAAATCCGCTGTGTCCGGCTATTTCGTCCAACCCCGGTTGCCAGGTTTCCTCACGCCCCGTTACGGACTGTCACAAGTTGATGACCTAAAAGGGGTGTTTGGATGGTTTCTTCGACCCGCTACCGCCGCTGGACGATTGCTTCGTTGGGCCTGGCCGCCATCTTGGTCGCATCGCCGGTGATCGCCCGCAGCGCCGGGCATGCCCACGCCGATCGGAGCCACGCGCAGGTGGGACGGTCCCATGCACGCATTATTTTATCGGGCATGGTTTACCGTAGCAGCGGCAGCAGCCTGCAATGCGTGCCGTTCGCCCGGGAGAACTCGGGGATCGAATTGGCCGGTAACGCGGCTAATTGGTGGGATGCCGCCACGGGCATTTACGAGCGTGGGGCCCGGCCTGAGGTCGGTAGCGTGTTGAACTTTCGTGCCAACGGCCGGATGCGTATGGGCCACGTAGCCGTCGTTTCGAACGTGTTGGATAGCCGCAATGTTGAAATCGATCATGCGAACTGGTCCGGCCGGGGTAGCGTTCGCCGTAACGTCCGCGTCATCGACGTATCGGCCAGCAATGACTGGTCCGCGGTCCGCGTGGCACTTGGCCAAGGCGATTACGGCAGCGTCTACCCAACTTACGGCTTCATCTACGATCGCCCGGACAAAGGCACGATGGTCGCCAATAATTCTTCAAATGCGGCCATGGGCCAAGCCATTCGCCTAAACACATCGCCGATGATGGCCGCCGCCCGCGACCTGCGCGCGCCGGCCGAGCGCGTTCAGCTTGCCCCGGTCGAGGAACAGGAAGTCGCTGAAGCGCCGGAAGAGGCTGTGGGCCACTACCGTCGTCACGTCCGCGGTGGTAGCCGGCCGCATGAGAGCCGCCCGACTCGCGTGGTGCATGGTCACACGGCAGTTGTGACCGTTTCCCACCGGACCCGCACCGCCGCCGCAACCCCGGCCATAGCGAAGCATCACCGGCGCGCATAGCGCCAGCGATCTGATCGGTGCGCACATTGCCAATGGACTAATCAGCGCCCAGTACGCCCAGTACGGCCCCGCCGGCCAGCAACAGGACGGGATGCGCCCGGGTCCGCACGAGCAACGCTGCTACAGACGCGACAACAGCCGCCGTGCCGACGCCCGATGTCGTCGCGCGTGCCAGCAGGACGGCGGCGGCCATAACCAGTCCGGCCGTTACCGGCACCAGCCCCGCCTGCATCCGGAGTCGCCACCTGTGATCCCGGTACCGGTGCCAGACCGATGACGCAGCCAAGATAAGCATGCTGCTTGGCACCACCATGCCGAGTGTCGCGACCAACGCCCCCGGCATACCCGCCACACGCGCACCAATGACGGTTGAGACAAGTAGGTTTGGACCAGGTGCCGCCTGGGATAATGCAAACAGGGCAGCAAACTCGCCCGCAGGCATCCAGTGGTGCACATCCACCACCTGCCGCTGCAACTCCGGAATGACGGACTGAACGCCGCCGACCGCCAGCACGGATAGCTGGGCGAATAGCCGCGCCAGATCCCACAACACCTCCATCACCGGTGCAACCAGATGCTGAACGGTGTCAGGACCAGCATGGCCGGCAGCAGCGGCGCGCGCAGTACGTCGACGGCTATGACCACGAGCCCGGCTATCACTACGCTGCGCCACACGCCCCGCAATGGCCAGGCAATCTTGATCGCTGTTCCAAATACCAGCCCGGCGGCGGCGGCGGCTAGTCCGACGAACCCGCGCTGCACGATCGGCACGGTGCGGTATTCCGCGTATAGCCCACCCAGTCCCAAGGCGATCGCAACGGGCGCAGCCAGCAATCCCACGATCGCGATCAATGCACCGGGTAGGCCATGAAAACGATGGCCGAGTGCGACGCTCATGTTGCAGACATTGGCACCGGGCACGAGCTGGCACAGCGATAGCAGCTCGGTAAACTCAGGCCCGGTTAGCCAGCGCCGGTCTTCGACAATCACGCGCCGGGCAACCGGCAGCACGCCGCCAAACCCCGTGATGCCAGCAACGAAAAATCCCGTGAACAAATCCCAGCGGGTTGGCCGGGTCACGGCACCAGGTTCTCCGGCACCTGCCCGGCCAGCAGGGCGTCGATGCCGTCCAGCACGCGATGGCCCATCGCGACCCGGGTGGCGACAGTGGCACTGCCCAGATGCGGCAGCAGGACGACGTTCTCCAGCGCTAGATAGCCGGGGTGGACCTGCGGCTCCTGCGCATAAACATCCAACCCGGCCGCCGCGACGTGCCCTGACCGCAGCGCCGCGATCAGCGCCGCATCGTCGATCAGCGCGCCCCGCGCCGCATTGGCGACGATAGCCCCTGGCGGCAGCAGTGCGATCCGCCGCGCATCAAGCCAGTGCCGCGTCCCCCCACCACCTGGCGCATGCAGCGACAATACGTCGCAGGCGGCCAGAAAAGATCCGTCCTGATTATGATAGGTCGCCCCCTGCTCCAAATCTGGCGGCAGGCGCTGTTGGTCGCGGTAATGCACGGCCATGCCCATTCCGCGCGCCATGGCCGCAAGCTCCCGCCCGATGCGGCCCATGCCGAATATGCCGATGCGGCGGCCCGCAACGCCGGTGCCCATAAGTTGCGTCGGCGCCCAGCCGTTCCAGGCACCGGACCGTACCAGCCGCTCCCCCTCACCCGCGCGCCGGGCAGCGGCCAGGATCAGCAACAGTGAACACTCGGCCGTGGCCACACTCAGCACGTCCGGCGTGTTCACGACCGGCAGGCCGCGCGCACGACAGGCATCGAGTGCCACGTGATCGTAGCCAACGCTGAAGGTACCGATTGCCCGCACCGTGGGTGGCAGGGCGGCGATGGTCGCGGCGTCGAGCTTTTCCGCCGGGCAACACAAAACCGCGTCGGCCCCGGCGGCGCGCGCCACAATGTCCGCCCCAGTGACACGGGCGTCGCTATCGTTCAGCCGTACTTGGTAATCACGGGCAGCACGGGCCTCAATCTCGGCCGGCAGGCGTCGGGTGATCAACAGGGTTGGCTTCATCGTGACGCTCCGGTCTTTTGAGCAGCATAGGGTCGTGGCCACGGGTGGGCCATGGGTTGCCGGGCAACCTTGCCGGAAGCGAGTGTGTCGGGCACTGTGCCTCTAATGCGATGTGACCTGGTCTTTCGTGACGCAACAATCCTAGACGGCACGGGTGGACCGCGGCGTCAGGGCGACGTGGCCGTAAGCGGCGACCGCATTGTAGCTGTCGGCGACCTGGGTGCGATGACGGCGGACCGGGAGGTGGTCGCGACGGGGCTGGTTTTGGCACCCGGCTTTATCGACGCGCACACCCACGACGACCGCGCCGTTTTGTGCGGGCCAGCGTGCATGACGTGCAAGACTAGCCAGGGTGTGACCACCGTCGTGGTTGGCAATTGCGGGATCAGCCTGTCGCCCGTGCGCATGACCAGCCGGCCAGTCCCACCGCTGGA
>JAYVTX010000408.1:0-21047 GCA_043788425.1 Rhodospirillales bacterium | reverse complement strand
GGATGCAAGTCTCGGTTGTATAGGAATATTTGCTTGAAGTTTGACCCGGTTTGATGTACGTCTTGGTGCAGCATGGCCGTAGCGGTTTCCCCGCGATTGTGTGGCCGGCGAGACATTCAGAATGGATGGGAGGGTCGATGGAGCCGTTGGACGTGCTGTTGGCTGCAATGCGACGGCGGTTGGCCGAGGGTGACGAGGCTGGGGCTGTGGCGCTCGCGAAGGCGGCTGCACCGTATGTGCACCCGCGTGCGGCGGCCCGGGTTGCTCGGGGTGGGATATGTTTGGAACGGGTGGTGGATGACGATTTGGACACGGCGGGCGAGCATGGTTCTGGCGACGGAGAGGGGGCTGCGGGGGCGGATACGGACGAGCCTGACTGATTGGGCCATTCACGCGTTGCCGGAGGGCCAGGTTCCGGCGTTGCACCATCGGCTTTTAATCGGGGCGTTGGAGCGGGTTTCGGCGGGTGGTTGTGACCGGTTGATGGTGTTGATGCCGCCGGGTTCGGCGAAGTCGACCTATGCAAGTTTACTTTTTCCGCCGTGGTTTCTGTCCCGGCAAATGGGTCAGGTAATTGCGGTGTCCCATACCGCCGGATTGGCGGAGGGGTTTGGGCGGGGTGTGCGCGGACTGGTTGAAGAGCATGGGGTTCGGCTGGGCATGCGGCTGAGCCGGGTCGATCGGGCGGCGGGCCGATTTTCAGTGGTTGGGCTATCGGGCGGGGTTGCCGGGCGGGGGCGCCGGGGTGGCTATTATGCGGTGGGTGTGCAGGGGGCGATTACGGGGCGGCGGGCTGATTTGGTGGTTATTGACGATCCGGTGCGGGGGCAAGCGGAGGCAGATAGTGCGTTCGCGAGGGAGCGATTGTGGGATTGGTATCGCAGCGATCTGGTAACCCGCCTGCGGCCAGGTGGGCGCGTGGTGGTGGTGATGACGCGCTGGCATCCGGATGATCTGGGTGGACGTTTGTTGGCCGAAGATCAGGGGTGGCGGGTTATGCGACTGCCTGCGCTGGCGGAACCGGGGGATATTCTTGGGCGGGCGGAGGGCGAGGCGCTGTGGCCGGAGTGGGAGGATCGGTCGGCGCTGGAGCGCAAGCGGGTAACGATGGGTGACCGCAGTTTTGCAGCGTTGTTCCAGCAAATGCCCCGGGCGGCTGGGGGGCGGTTGTTCGAGGTGGGGCGGTTGCGGGTTGAGTTGGCCCGGTTGGACGGCGCGGGCGCGCGTGCCTGGGATTTGGCGGCGTCAGCGGAGGGGGACTGGACGGTAGGCGTATTGGTAATCCGCGGGGCGGAGGGGCAGTTTCAGGTGGCGGACGTCGTGCGGTTGCGCGGTGATCCGCATGCGGTGGTGCAGGCGGTTTTGGCTACGGCGGAGCTGGATGGGCGGGGCGTGGTGGTGTGTTTGCCGCAGGACCCGGGGCAGGCGGGGCGCATGCAGGTGCAATACCTGACAGGTCGATTGGCGGGATGGCGGGTGGTGAGCTCGCCGGAGAGCGGTGCGAAGGCCACCCGGGCGATGCCGGTTGCGAGCCAGGTTAATGGTGGTGGGTTTGGTTTATTACGGGGGGGTTGGAATGGTGCGTTCGTGGAGGAACTGCGGGATTTTCCGGGTGGGGCGAAGGATGACCAGGTTGATGCGTTGAGCCGAGCGTTTGGTGTTTTGTCTGGTGTTGGGCCGGGTGCGCGCGGGGTTCGGTTCGATTGGGGTGTTCGCTGAGTTCGTAGAAATGGGATTTTGTCAGCGTTAACCTTTGTTTAATTGCCGATGTATTTCGTCACATTGATGCACTTGTAGATTGCAATCATTAATTCGTCACGCTTTTTAAGGGATTGGATAACAGTTCAGGTTGTGATCGGATTTATCGTATGGATCAAGGGTTGTGTCCGGAGGCCGATGAGGGGTTGCGTTGTTTTGTGCGGCGCCGTTTTCCGACGACGTGCCGCCTCCGACGTGTGGTCTGGTCAGCGCTGCAGTCTGACGATCAAATCGGGCGTCTGAGTGCCTTGGACGAGGCTTGGGCTGGGCTGCTGGATGTCCACCATGTTGTAGCGGCGGGGCTGGAGCGGGCGGCGCCGGCGCGGGTGTTATTGGCGACGTGGTCGGTGTCGTTGAACAGTTTGGCGAATGCGGCGGTGTTGCCGCGTTGGTTTCATCAAGGCCGGGGGCTGCATCGTTCATTTTATGTAGAGGGTGTGAACCGTCGGTTGGTGGCGGCGGACGGAATGGCGTCGCGTGTTGGTGCACGGGCCGGGTTTCCGGCGGGGCGTCGTTTATTTCTATCAATACTGCGTCGTATGGGTGATAGCCTATGTTTTGAGACGGGTGATGCCCTGGCCGCGCGTCTTCAGGCGGCGCTTCGGCGGTGCGACCCGGAGTTGCCGGTGTAATCATGGTGCCGGGGCTTTCAGGATTGGGCTGGGCATGCAGGTCTATCTGCTGCGGGGCGCGGATGATGAGGGTGCGCTGCGTTCCATCGATGGGTTCCAGTGGGCTGGCCGGGGTGGGGTTTCGTTTGCCGGGCTGTGGCCGACGCCCGCACTGTCGACGCATGATGGATTGCGTTGGCGTAGGCTCGATTGCTTTGCGCTGAGTGCGCCAGTCGATGGCGTTGTTTTGAGTGATGCTTCGGTTACGGCGTTGGCTGATTTGGTTTTGGGGGCTGGCGAGTTCTGGCCCGTTTTGGTCGAGGGCTTTCGCTACCGGTGGCTGAATGTGTTGGCGGAGGCGGACGTATTGAGTGACACGACCGAGGGGGTTTGGGCAGAGGGCTTTCTGGTTTCGGTTCGTCGGCTTGTATTCCGGCCTGCGGCGTTGGCTGCTGCACCATCTATTTTTCGGGTTCCGGAACTACCGTCAGGATACTTGTTTGTTCGGGAGCGGTTTGTTTCGGCGGTGGCTGACCTGTCGGGTTTTCGATTTGATTTGGTTTGGAGCGCGGCCGGGGGCGGTGTTGCCGATGCGCCGGGGCTGGGGGCATTAGGAACCTAGCGGCGGCGGGCGGACCTTTCGCTGGGCCGTACTGGACGATCGGTGCGGATCGTGAGGATTGGGAATTCGCGAAAAATGTTCGGGGTAACATAGGAAATTATGCTTGACAAAAGCCCCGTTTTTGGTAGAGTGTTGGGCTAGTGTCGGGGGGTGTGCATGTTTCAGGCGATCAGTGACCTGATCCCGGTAGATCGGGATATGCCGGCGCGGTTTCGGTGTTTGGACTTGATGGGGCGTGTGCTGGACGGCACGTTGTATGATGCGCTGCCGTTCGATTTTCATGAAGAACGGTCGCCGGGTGGGGAATATGTTCCGCTACGGCGGCGGCGGCCATCGGTTCGGTATGCATTGGCGCGGGTCGTGGTGGAGGACAGTGTCTCGTTATTGTTCAGCGAGGGGCATTTTCCATCGATCGTCAGTTCGGACCCGGGGGTGCGGTCGGGTTTAGCGGCGGTGGCGCTGGAGTGCCGGCTTAATCAGGTGATGACGGAGGCTGCTATCCGGGGATCGGTGGGATCGGTTGCGATCCTGCTGCGCGTGTTGCGCGGGCGCGTGTTCCTGGATGTGTTGGACACGGCCTGTTTGACGCCGCGTTGGGTGCCGGAGATCCCCGACCAACTCGCGGCGGTTGTGGAGCGGTACAAGGTGCCGGGGGCGGAACTGGTTGCAGCTGGTTATGAGGTGCCGCCGGATGGGACGTTCTGGTTCGAACGGCGATGGGATGCCGAGTGGGAGGAGTGGTTTGTGCCGGTGCCGGTCGGGTCTGGTTTGGTGGCGGTTCGCGATGAGGGCCGGTCTGTCCGGCATGGGTTGGGGTTTGTACCGCTGGTTTGGATACGGAACCTGCCGGGTGGGGTGACGCCTGATGGGGGGTGTACGTTCCGGGCGGCGGTCGAGACGGGGATCGAGATTGACTATCAGTTGAGCCAGGCGGGGCGGGGGCTGAAGTATTCGTCCGATCCGACGCTGTTGATCAAGGAACCGGCTGGGCTGCAGGGCGAGTTGGTGCGGGGGGCGGCGAACGCGTTGATCGTTAGCGAAAAGGGCGATGCGCGGCTGCTGGAGATAAACGGTACGGCGGCCGGGGCGGTGCTGGATTACGTGCGTCTGTTGCGGGAGCTGGCGCTGGAGGGGGTGCATGGCAACCGGGCGGATGCAAGCCGGCTGGGTGCGTCGACGAGTGGGCGGGCGCTGGAACTGATGAACCAGGGGCTGATCTGGTTGGCGGATCAGTTGCGCGTTTCGTATGGAGAGGGGGGTGTGCTGGCGGTTCTACGCATGATTTTACGGGCTGGGCAGGTGTATCCAATTTCGGCCTTGGGGACTGTCGATACGGAGGCTTCGGTGGGGCTGAAATGGCCGCCGTGGTATCCGGCGACGAGCGAGGACCGGGCGCGGGATGCGGGCACGGTTCTGTCGATGGTTGAGGCGGGATTGATTGACCGTGCTGCTGGGCTTCGGCTGTTGGCGGCGGATTGGGCTGTGGGGCAATTGCCAGCTGCCTGATGCGAAAGGTGGGGTTCTGCCCTTGGCCCACTGGGCCATGGGGCCCGGACCCAAATTATTTAGGAGGTATTATGGCTGATGAGAGTGAGGTTTTGCCTGAGGTTGCGGCATTGCGGGAGCGGCTGTTGCAGGCGGAGTTGCGCACGGAGGCGGTGCGGGCGGGGATGGTTGACTTGGATGGGGTCAAGTTGATCGATAAGGCTGCTTTGAAGGTCGATGCTTCGGGTGGTCTGGTGGATGGGGTTGGTGTCATGACGGCGTTGAAGGCCGAGAAGCCTTATTTGTTTGGGGTGGTCCAGCGGACTTCGTCATCGTCGGGGGCGGTTGCGCCGCGGGCGGCGACGCCGGTTGCGAAGACGGCAATGGAGATGTCTCTGGAGGAGTGGCGTGCGGCACGGGCTGCGATTTTGCGTCGGGTATAATGTGAAAATAGTCCTTGTAATTACCCCGGGTTTAGGGTAGATTTCTTATATGATGGCGGTTTTGGATCGCTGTCGCGGACTGTTGTTTGGGACCGTTGTTTAACCCGGTACCTTTCGGTGACCGGGTTTTTTGTTTTGGGGAGCGTGAGCGGCATGGGTATTTCGAATTTTCCGGCCATCCTGCAGCCGATTTTGCAGCAAGGTTTCCTGGAGCGTGAGTTTCAGCAGGCGATGCAGTCGCGCCTTGGGTACCGGGCGTGTGCGGACCGGCAGGAGTTTGCGGTCGGGATCGGTGAGACGCTGACGAAGACCCGGGCGGGGCTGAAGCCGTCGGTTGTGGTTCCGGTAGTGGCGGCGACGAATACGAATTTGGATAATGGCCTTACGCCACAGGGTTGGGGTGTTGAGCAATACACGCTGACGCTGAACCATTATGCGGCGACGACAGACCTGAACATGGTGACGTCGCGGGTTGGGATTGCCGGGCAGTTTTTGCAGAATGCGGCGATCAATGGCGAGCAGGCGGCGCGGAGTTTGGATGAGCTGGCGCGCAATGCGTTGTTCTCGCCGTATTTTGGCGGGAATACGCGGGTTCGGGTGGCGTTGGCGTCGGCTGGTCCGGCCGTCGCGGTAGATGACGTGCGGGGGTTCCAGACGCTGATTCTGGTTGGTGTGCCGACGCCGGTTGGTGCAAGCAATGAGCTGACGGTAACGATTGGGGCCAGCGTTTACTCGGTTGTGGGTGTGACGGCGGACGGGGTGAATTTGAGCACCGCGCCGCAGGGTGTTTCTGGTGTGCTGACGCTGTCGGGCAATTGTTCAGTGGCGGATGGTGGGCTGGGTAGTGCGGTGCAGGCGGCGAATGCGAGTGTGATTGTGCGGCCCGGTGGGCGTGGGTCTACGGCGGCGCTGGGGGCTGGGGATACGCTGACGATCAGCAGTTTGCTGGATGCGGTGGCGAAGCTGCGGATGAATGCGGTGCCGGAGATCGATGGGGCGTATAATTGTTATCTGGACCCGGTGAGTTCGCGGCAATTGTTTGCCGATCCTGATTTCAGGCAGTTGTTTCAGGGTGCGACAAGTACGAACCAGGTGTTCCGCCAGGGGATGGTTAACGACTTCCTGGGGCTGCGTTTCGTGCCGACGACTGAGGCGTATGTGCAGGCGCATCCGACGCTGGCGGGTGCGGTGGTGCGGCGGCCGATCATTGTGGGTCAGGGGGCGCTGATCGAGGGTGATTTTGCTGGGATGGCGGCCAATGACGTCGCCCCGGCGGACAGCATCGTGAGCGTGGTGGACGGGATTGCGATGGTGACGCGTGAGCCGATCGACCGGCTACAGCAGATTATTGCGCAGAGCTGGTATTGGATCGGTGGATTCTGTGCGCCGAGCGACACGATGACGAACCCGAGTGTGGTGCCGACGGCGACGAATGCGGCGTTCAAGCGCGCTGTCATGGTGGAGCATGTGGGGTGACGGCTGGCGGGCCGCTCGTTGAGGCTGAGAAGACTGATACCCGGCGTTACTTGGGGTATCCGGTCTATGGTGATGAACGAGCTGGTAATGCCGGGTGGCGGTACTTTCAGAGCTATGGCGCTCTGGAGTACCGGCTTCTAAACCTGACCGAGAGCGAGCTTGTTGTACTGCGGACGTACTTGGTGACTTTGGCGGGGCTGGAGCAGGCGATTCCGGCGGCGGGCGCGTCGTTGGATACGGCAAGGGCGATGGGGTGGACGCGCAATCCGGTTGAGCTGGAGGAGCGCGGGCGATTGTTCGACGGTTGGTGCCGGCGGCTGGCGGGCTTTCTGGGGGTGCCGGTTGGGCCGGTATTTGCCGGGGGCTCGGGGGCCGGGGCTGGGGTGTCGTTCGTGGTTTAGGGCTCTCTGGGCGCTAGGAGGTTGGGTTGGACGGTACTTTACTGACTGACCGCCTTGGGCGGGGAATGGGGGCCGGGGCGCGGGTGTTGGGTGTGTTGCACGATGTGTACCGGCCGCGCGGAGTGACGTTCCCCGTGCGGCTGGCGTGGCGGGTCGTGCGTTTGGCTGCGGCGTTTGACGGGGGTGATCCGGGGTACCGGCGTCCGCGGCATTATGACCGGGCGGTGCGGGGGTTGTTTGATACGGCGTATGTGCGGGTCGGCGATTACCTGGCTGGGCCGCGGGGTGTGTTGTTTGTGGCGGCGGTGCCGGCGTTGGCACGGCCGTTATGCGTGTTGACGAATGCGACGGTGGATGTGATGCGGCCGGACGGGCCGGGTTGGCCGGGCGTTAATGCGTATGGCGGGGCTGCGCCAGAGGTGGCGGTGCTGACGGCGTGGCCGGCGCAGGTGGTGGCTGGCGGTGGCGGGCGTCCGGGTGAGCTGCCGGGCGATGGGGGGCTGCCGGGGTTCGTTGTGCTGCTGCCCATGAGTGTGCCGGTACCGTTGCGCGGGTCTGATGTCGTGGCGGATGAGCGGGGGCGGCGGTTTGTGGTGGGATCGGCGGATGAGACGGAGCTGGGCTGGGTGCTGACGTGCCGGCTGGTGGGTGCGTGATGCCGGACCAGTCGGCGGTTGAAGCGGCGTTGGCAGAGGTTATTTCGGGCAGCTTGTACCCGGACGGGCCGGGGGCTCCGTCGGAAGTGGGGGCCGTTTGCCGGATATTCCCGGGTTGGCCGGTGGCAGCGGCGGTTGAGAGCGATGTGTTGCGGGGGATTGTGCAGGTGGGCGTTGTGGCCCTGCCGGGGACGGTTCGAGATACGACACGTTTTTTGCCGATTGATGATGTGGTGGTGGCGGCACCGGCTTCAGTGTTGGTGCAGGTGCTGGACGAGCGGGTGTTGTTGGATGGGGTCGCTACGCCGGGTCAGTTGGTGGGCGTTCGGGTCGATGGACGGGCCTATGTGGTGCGGGTCGTCGCCGGGCAGGATTTGAATGATGTGGCGGTGGCGCTGGCGGGCTTGATTGGGGTTGACCGGCCGTGCCTTCGGCTAGGAGCGGGGATTAGCGTGCCGGGCGGGCGTGGGTTGGTAGCGCGGTCGGTTGCAGACACGGCGGTTGGGACTGAGTTGCGTCGGCAGATAATGGGTTTCCGCGTTATGGTTTGGGCGCCGGCGCCCGGCGTGCGTGATCGGGTTTGTTCGGTGGCGGATGCGGCGTTGGCGTCGCATGCGTTTGTGGACGTTGAGGGTTGGGCATGCCGAGTTCTGGTGGCGGCTGGTGCGGTGCAGGATAAGGGCGCTGCGGCGGGGATCTGGCGGCGGGACTTGGGTGTGCTGGTTGAGTTCCCGACGGTGTCGGAGGCTTTGGTGCCGGCAATGTTGTTTGGCGTCGATGTTATCGGAGTAACAGCTACGATCGTGTGAGTTGTTTGGATTGGGACTGGGTTGGCCTGCTTCGTAATTGCGAGGCGGGCCTTTTTTATTTGGGGGTGTGCGTGGTTCAGCTGATCGTCGTCCGGGCGTTTGGTCCCTATCGGATTGGGGAAATTGTGCCGGCAGAGGCGGAGGTGGCGGTGCTGGCTTCCGAGCATGCCGGGCATGTCGTTTCGGTAGTTTTGCCGCTGGTTGGGGAGGGCTGAGCGATGCCGGTTGTGCAGGCTGGGACGTTGAACACGACGGCGCTGGTGGTGCCAGATTTGTATGTGCAGGTGGTGCCGCCGCAAAACCTGGTTTTGAATGGCGTGCCGACGAATGTGATTGGGGTGGTGGGTTCGGCAAGTTGGGGCCCGGTCAATCAGCCGGTGGTGATTGGAACGATGGCGGATTTCTCCCGATCGTTTGGCGGGATCAATGCGCGGCGGACCGACATGGGAACGCAGGTGGCGACGGCGGTGCAGCAGGGGGCGCAGGCGTTCCGGTGCGTGCGGGTGTCAGACGGGACGGATTTGGCGGCGAGTAATGCGATCGCCCTGGGTACGCGTGATTTTGGGGTGATTTTCGCTGCACGGTATTCGGGGGTAGTTGGCAACCAGGTCAGTATTTCCCTGACACCCGGTAGTGCGACGGGCACGTGGCGGCTGACGATTGGTCTGTTGGGGCAGGTGGCTGAGAGCTTTGACAATCTGCCAGCGCCGACGCCGTTGGCACTGTGGACGGCGATCGGGGCGGCGATCAATAACGGCGTGGGTGCGCTGCGGGGTCCAAGCCAGCTCGTTATAGCGACGGTTGGGAATAGTGCTCAGGCCCCAGCCGTGGTTCAGGGACTGCCATTGATTGGCGGCACGGATGGCGCGGCTGGAGTGACGGCGGCGTTGCTGATTGGGCGGGATGGGGTGTCGCGCCAAGGCATGTACGCGCTTCGCGGCCAGGGCTGCAGCCTACTTGTGCTGGCGGATGCGGATGACAGCACGACGTGGACGGCGCAGGCCGGATTTGCGGTTCAGGAGGGGGTTTACGCGATCCTGACTGGTCCGTCGGGGCAGGCGATTGGTGATGCCGTGGCGCTGAAGGCTTCGGCCGGGTTGGATAGTTATGGCGCAAAGCTGATGTTTGGCGATTGGGTTTACTGGTCGGACCCGGTGACCGGGACGGTGCGGCTGGTGTCGCCGCAGGGCTTTGTGGCGGGGCGGCTCGCGAATTTATCGCCAGAGCAGTCGAGTTTGAACAAGCCGTTATACGGAGTTGTTGGCACGCAGCGGGCCGGGTTGCCGGGGAGTTCACAGGCGAGCGGGTACTCGTCGGCGGAGCTGGCGGCGCTGCTGGGGGCGGGACTGGATGTTATCAGCAATCCCCAACCGGGCGGGATGTTCTGGGGTGTTCGGGGCGGGCATAACAGTAGTTCGCAGCAAGCGGTTTCGGGCGACAACTACACGCGGCTGACGAATTACATGGCTGCGACGCTTTCGGCTGGGATGGGTCAGTATGTCGGGCAGGTGATTACGGCGGGGCTGTTCCGGCGGATACGGAGTACTCAGCTGAGTTATCTGCAGGCGCTGCTGGGCCAGGGGATCCTGGGGTCAACGGATGGGTCTCTGCCATTCTCGGTTATATGCGATGCGAGTAATAATCCACAGAGCAGGACCAGTCTTGGGTATGTGCAGTCGGATGCTCAGATCCAGTATCAGGCAATAAACGAGAAGTTTATTGTCAATCTAGAGGGTGGGCAGACTGTTCAGGTTACGCGGCAGACGCTGCCTTCGGGTCAGATTAATTAAGGGAGCGGATTTATGCCAGCGAATATGTTTTCGACGGGGCGGGACTGTCAGTTGGTGGTGATTGGGCCGGCTGGTGGGGCTGGGCAAGGGAAGCGGGTTGATCTGACGCATGTGACGGGGTTTGAGGCGCGGCAGCAGACGCATGCGATCCGGGTGGACCGGTTGGATGGGGTGCATATGGCGGCGGAGTTGCCGCGTGGTTGGGATGGGCACTTCGATTTGGACCGGGGAAGTTCGGCGGCGGAGGATTTCGTGGCTGGGCTAGAGCAAGGTTGGTATGCGGCCGGGCAATTGGCTGGTGGGACGCTGTATCAGTACATCACGGAATCGGACGGATCGGTCAGCACCTACCAGTATGAGAATGCGGTGTTCAAGATGTCGCAGTCTGGGCAGTGGCGCGGCGACGGGACGGTGAAGCAGAAGCTTGAGTTCTTTGCGAGCCGACGGAAGCGCATCTGATGGGGCCGGCGGAGCAGATCGTCTCGGCGGCTGTGGCGGTGCTGTCGGTGACGGATGGGCAGGGGCGGTTACTGGAGATTAGGCGTCCCGGGGCGTTGGACCGGTTGCGGTTATTCAAGGCAGTCGGACCGGCGCTGGCGGAGAATGAGCGGTACCTTGGGTACGCGATGCTGGCGATGTGCGTTCAGTCGATCGATGGGGTGCCGGTACCGGCGCCTGTGAATGAGGGGCAGCTGGAGGGGCTGGTCGCCCGGCTCGGGGATGCGGGGCTGGTGGCGGTAAGTGACGGGTTGGAGGTGGCGGCGGCCGGGTCGGGAAACTGATGGAGACCCGGGCGATGCTGCGGGGTTTGTCGCGGCTTGGGGACCTCGGGGATTGCTTGCTGCTGGTTAAGAATGGGGTGCCGTTCGACGTGGCGTTTTCATTGGCGGCCGATGAGCGGTTGGCTTGGGTGGTGGCGTTGGGCGAGCTGGCGGGGCGGCGGTGGGATTGGGGGGCGATGGCGTGGTTGGAATAAGTGGCGACAGCGCACGCGACCCGGTCGAAACGGGTTTGGGCGCGCAGGCGGTGGCTTGGCGACGAGCGGTGATGGGGCCGGCGGTAGAGACGGAGCGGGCGCGGGATGGGCAGCGTGAGAAGTTTCGCGAGCGGCTGCGTGAACCCGGGGCTTTGCGTTTTGCGGCAGTAGCGGCGGGTGGTTTGGGGCCGCGGGCGATGGCAGCTGGTCTGGGGCGCGGTGTTGGTGGAGTTGCGATGACGTTGCGGGTGGCTGAGCCGACGGAGCGGATGGCGGCTGCTGCATCGGCTGGGGCTTTATCGTCATCTGGGCAGACTGGGTCGATGGCAGCGAGCGTTGGGGCGATGGCAATTGTGCCTCGGTTGGCTGGGGGTGTGGCGGGGGGTGCGGCTGTGGGCGTAGCGGGGGGTGCGGCGGGGGGCAGGGTCCGCGCAGCTGGTTCGGGGCCGTTAGCAGGGCGGGCTACGGCTTTTGTTGGCGGTGGGCCTGTGCGTGGGGCGACTGGCTTTGACATGGGGGGGATTGTGCCTGGTCGTGACCGTGTCCTTGCGGCTGGTGCGGCTCTGCCGTCCTTGCGTAAGCCGGTGACGGGGCTGCCGACTGGGCCGGCGACTGGGCCGGCGACGGGGCGGGTGACGGGTTTTGCTGGTGGGTCGCGCGTGTTGCAGGGGCGGGCTGATGCGAAGGCTGGGCGGAGTTCTGGAGCTGCTTCGGGCGGTTTGTTTCAGGATCGCCGGGCGTGGGACGCGGGTCGGGTGGCGGGAGGGGGCGATCGTCCGCCGGTACTTGGCGGCGTTGGGTTTCGTGGACTTGGGTCTGGTGCGCCCGGGTCTCGTGCGCTGGGGTCGGTAGCCGGGCCGCGACTTACCAACCATGGGCGGGCGGCAGTTTCGGCGCGGCTGATGCCCGATGGGGTAGCGTCAGCGGTGCCAGATGGTGGGGGGATTGGAGAGGGTCGGGCGGACTCTGCCGCGCCGACGGCGGATGCGGGACGGGGTGTCTTGGGTTCGGTGTTTCCGGCGGGGGTTGCTGCGCCAGAGCCGTCGCCGGGCGCGGGCAATGGGGGTGGGGCTGTCATGCTGGATGGGCGACTGGTTGGGCGGTTGATTGCGGAGCGAATGGGTCGCGAGGCGGAGCGTGCGCCGGCAGGGATGACGCGATTTGATGCGCGGCAGTCGGCGGCGTGGCGTCCGTCTGGCGCGATGTAGGGAGTGCGCCATGGTTGTTTTGGGGCCGGTTTTGTTTCGCGGGTTTGAAGTGCCGGAGCAGATTTCGTTGGGTGGGCGACAGTTGCTGGCGGTGCACCGGCTGGTTGGGGGTGGCCGGGTTGTAGATGCAATGGGCGCCGATGATGCGGATGTGGCGTGGTCGGGGATTTTAACCGGTGAGGATACGCCGGAGAGGCTGCGGGAGCTGGAGGGGTTACGGCGGGGTGGCCAGGCTGTTGGCCTGGCATGGGCCGGGTATCGGTACACGGTTGTGGTGCGAGAGCTGCTTGCGCGGGTGATGGGGCCGTTTTTGGTACCGTACCGAATAAAGTGTGCCGTGCTGGACGAAGGTGATGCGGCTGGGATTGAGGCGTTGCCTGGCGTTGCGAGCCTGGCGGAGGCGGTCGGGTTGGGCGCTGGGCCGGGGCTGACGGCTTCGCTGGCGGCGGCGGGCGCTGGGCTGGTTTTGGGTGAGCTGGCGGATGCGGAGCTTGCTGGGTCGGTGGCGCGGCTGGTGGCCGCGCGGGCGTATTCCGGGATTGCGGGGAACATATCATGAATACTCAAGTGACTGTTGTTGGCGGCGACCTGTTTCGGTTGGCCTTGGCTACGTTAGGCGATGCGACTCAGTGGAGCCGGATTGCGGCGGCGAACGGGTTATCGGATCCGCTTTTAGTTGGGTTGCAGGTACTTTCGATCCCGACCCGGGACCGGGCGGCGGGTGGCGGGTTACGGCGTGATTAGGGTCCCGCGGCTACAGGTGATGGTGGACGGGGCCGCGGTGGAGGGCGTGGTTACGGCAGATATTTTTGCGACGTCGCTGCTTTCGGCTGACCGGTTCCGGGTGCAACTGGCGGGGGGCGATTTTGGAGCGCTGCAGCGGCCGGGTGTTCGGGTAATGATTGCGGCGGCGATGGCTGACGAAGCGTGGACGCCATTGGTGACCGGACAGGTCGATAGTGTGTCGTGGGACGCGGCGTACCGGCTGCTGGATGTCGAGGGGCGGGATCTGTCAGCGGTCCTGATGGAGACCCAGGCGGGCGAGACGTTTGCGAACCAGACATCGAGCGAGATCGTGACGGCGGTTGCGGCGCGTAACGGGCTAGGCGCTGACGTCGAGGCCACGGATATGCCCGTTGGCCGGTATTATCAGGGCCAGCATGACCGCATGACGCTGGGGCAATACGCGCGGGCGCAGACGGAGTGGGACCTGCTGGCATGGTTGGCCGGGCAGGAGGGCTTTGAGCTTGGGATGGTTGGCGATCGGCTGTCGTTTGGGCGGCGGGAGACGGCGGAGATGGTGCTGGAAACGGCGATGTGTTCGGCGGTCGAGGTGCAGCAGCAGATTGGGTTATCGCGGCCGTTAAGGGTGACTGTGCGGAGCTGGGGGACGCGGACCGGAAAGGCCATTGAGGCGCAGGCCGAGGTTGGCGGTGAGGGGGCGGTTTGGTCGCAGGCGATCGTGCGGCCGAATTTATCTTCGGATGAGGCGGAGCGTCTGGCGCAGCGGACGGTGGCTGATCTGCGCCGACATGCATGGACGGGACAGGTTTCGATGCCGGGTGAGTTGGCGTTGACGGCGCGGAGCCGGGTCGCGTTGTCGGGCGCCGGGGATGGGTGGAACCGGAGCTTCGATGTGGTTGGGTTGGACCGGCACATCGATGCGCGGCGGGGGTTTACGCAGCATCTTACACTGCAAGGAGTGCCGGATGGAGCGGCTACTTAATGCACTGAAGGGGCAGGCGGCGGCGCAGGATGCCTCAACTGGTCAGCCCCGATTTGGGACCGTGACGTCGGTTGATCCGCAGGCGGGGACGGCGCGGGTGCGGCTGCAGCCGGATGGGGTTTTGACGGGCTGGCTTCCTTTGCTGAGCCCCTGGGTTGGGGCGGGTTGGGGCATGAGCTGTCCACCGGCGCCGGGGGACCAGGTTCTGGTCGTGCCGCAAGAGGGCGATGCGGAGCATGGGGCAGTGGTGGCGCGGGCGTGGTCGGTTGATGCCAGTGCGCCGGCGACGCCCGTTGGGGAGTTGTGGCTGACGCATAAGAGCGGGAGCTGGGTTCGACTTTTGAATGACGGGACCGTTTCGGTGCGGGGTGATCTACATGTCGACGGGCAAGTTTTTGACCGCCATGGGTCGTTGGACGGGTTGCGGCAGCATTACAATCAGCATCGGCATCCGGATCCGCAGGGCGGAATGACCGGCATGCCTCAACCACAGGATTAGCGATGGATATTCATCATGTCTGGTCTGGCGATTTGGCGGCGACGGCGACGGGTGATTTGGCGACGGTTGATAGTGGGGCGCTTGGGACCGAGCGGGTGCTGCGGCGATTGCTGACAAACCCAGGCGAGTACTTGTGGCAGCCGGAGTATGGTGCCGGACTGGCACGGTTCGTTGGGGTACCGACGGACGCTGCGGCGATCGCGGCGGTTATCCGGTTGCAGATGCGGCGAGAGTTGGCGGTGGCGGCCGTGCCGGAGCCGGTGATTGAGGTTCTGGAGGGCGTGCCGGGTACTCTGTCTGTAGTGGTCCGGTATGCAGATGCCCAAACGGCGCAGGCGCGGACGCTTAACATCCAGCTTCCGGGGGCGTGATGTCATTACAGTTGCAGGATTTTGGGGCGCTGGTGAAGCTGCAAGCCGCGGCCGCGGGTGCGGCGACGCGGCAGCTTATCGACCTGAGCGTCGGGAGTATTTTGCGGGCGGTGCTGGAGGCAAATGCGAGCATCGGCCTGTGGCTGCAGTGGTTAATTGTCGAGGTATTGGCGACGACACGGGCGGCGACAAGCACGGGGCCGGATTTGGACAGCTGGGTTGGCGATTTCGGTATGTTAAGGCTACCGGGCGTGCCGGCGCGGGGTGTGGTGACGGTGAGCCGGGTAACGCCAGGGCTGCCTGCCGCCGTGCCGGTTGGGACGCTGGTTCGGACCGGGCTTGGACCTGGAGGCTCGGTTGGGGCGAGTTTTGTTGTGATTGCTGATCCGGGGAACCCGGCGTGGGATGGAACTGGGTTTGTGGTGGCTGCGGCTTCATTCGGTTTGGATTTGGCGGTTGTGGCGCGGGATATCGGGCAGGCGGGGAATGTCCGGACGGGCGAGATCAGCCTACTGGGCAGTTCGTTGCCAGGTCTGGATGCAGTGACGAACGCGGTCCCGCTGATTGGCGGACTGGATGCGGAGGCTGACGCGGCGCTGCGTACACGGTTTGGCGCGTTTATTGATAGCCGGACGCGGGCGACGTCTCAGGCAATCGGATTTGTGCTGGGCGGGTTGGCGCAAGGGCTGAGTTGGACGATTTCGGAGCGGGTGGACGGTGCAGGGTTGCCGCGGGCAGGGCATTTCACGGTGACGCTGGATGACGGGACTGGGACTGCGCCGCGGGCGCTGCTGGACCGGGCGGCGGCGGCGATCGATGCAGTGCGGCCGATTGGGGGAACGTTCAGCGTGCGTGCGCCTGGCCTGGTGCGGGCTGATGTTGTGATGCGGGTGGCTGGCCCGCCGGTGGCGGTTGCGGCGGCAAAGGCTGCTGTTGGGGCACACGTGGCGGCGCTGCCGATTGGAGGGTGGCTCGTATTATCGCGCCTGATCCAGGTTGCCCATGATTCAAACGCCCTTGTGTCGGGCGTTTACGGCGTGACAGTCAATGGGCTGGCGCAGGATTTGGTTGTGACTTCTTCCCAACTGATCCGGGCTGGCATGCTGGATGTGACGGGATGAGCGGCGTGGATTTCGTAGCCCGACTGCGTCTTGCGCTGCCGGGGCGCTGGTTTGCGGATGATGCACCGGTTCTCGACGGTCTGCTGGTTGGTTTGGCGGCAAGCTGGGCGGCGCTGTTTGGATTGTTGGATCGGGTACGGTTGTTGTCACGGCTGGGAACGGTGACTGGGGCGTACTTGGATTTGGCGGGACAGGATTACTTTGGGGCTCGACTACTACGTCGTGTGGGTGAGGGTGATGAGGCATATCGCGGGCGAATAAGCGCGGCACTGCACCGGTCGCGTGCGACACGGGCGGCGGTTGTTGACGCGGCGGCGGCGGCGGGTGCGGTCGTGAGCGTCTTTGAGCCTGCGCAGCCCGGCGACACTGGGGTTTACGGCGGGCCATTGATTGGGTGGGGGGTAGCTGGGGGCTGGGGTTCGCTGGAAATGCCGCTTGAGTGTCTGTTGACTGTTGTTGCGAATGGGTCGGTTGCGGACGTTGGCGTGGCTATTGCAGAGGCGATGCCCGCTGGTGGGGCAGCGTGGATTAGGCGTTGAAGTAGGTTCGCGTCACCGCGCCTCAATTTATCGGATTCTATATTGGAGAGTATTGCATGGATCGACAGATTGTCTATCCGGGTTCGATTCCGCTTGACACTGATTTTTTGCTTATTCAGCGGCAGGCCATGGTCGCGATTGGGGTACTGGCGCGGGCGGTGCTTGGGTCTGACCCTGTCGTGGATGGATTGCTGTGTTCACCAGCCGGCGGGCTTTCGGTCGTTGTTGGGCCGGGAAGCCTAACAGCGCTGGCGGTTGTGGATGGGTTGCCGTACGGGTCGCTGGGTACTGATGGACGCGCCTTGTGCAAGACCGGCCAAGTATTGGATGACACTACGCTTACGATTTCAGCACCGGCCTTGGGTGGGCAGTTCTGGCTGATTGAGGCGTCGATTACGGAGATCGACGGCGGGCCTATTACTCTGCCGTATTACAATGCGGCCTCACCAAATATTTCGTGGAGTGGGCCGGGCAATAGTGGCGCCGCACAAAACACACAACGGGCGGTACCGGTACTTTTACGGGTTCGGGCAGGCGTTGCGGCGACGGATGGAAGCCAGTCATTGCCGCCGCCGGCCGCTGGCTGGGTTCCGCTGTATCGCATTGGTGTTGTTGCTGGGCAGAGTGTTGTGGGACCGGGTGATATTACCGCCCTGGCGGACGCGCCGTTTCTACGATTTCGGCTGCCCCAGCTGACGCCGGGGTTCAGCCGGCAAGCGATTTTCACGAGCACGACAATCTGGCCGGTGCCGAATGGGGTCCGATTGGCGCGGGTTCGGCTGGTTGGGGGCGGTGGCGGTGGCGGCGGGAGTGACGATAGCGGCGGGCGTGGCTTCAGCGGCGGCGGTGGCGGTGCGGGTGGCTATGCCGAAGCGGTGGTGTCGGTGATCCCCGGTATTCCGATACCGGTGACCGTGGGTGTTGGGGGTGCTGGCGCTGGCCCGCTTTCGACGGGGGGCGCTGGCGGAATAAGTGCGTTCGGTCCGTATGGTGCCGGGTCCGATACCCGGGCGTTGGGGGGTGTGGGTGGCGGGTCGGACAATCCAGATAGCCGGGGCGGCCAGGGCGGTGCGGGTGTGTCCGGGTCTATTGCATTGGCGGGCGGGTACGGGTCGGATGGGGTCCGAATGTCGCTTCTGCCGGGTGGTTCGGGTGGCGCGTCTGCGTTTGGCGGTGGGGGACGGGGCGCGTTCCTGGGCGGCGGGCCGGCACTGGGCCAGGCGCCGGGATCGGGTGGGGGTGGGGCGTATGGCCCGTCCTCGACCGGAGGCGCCGGGGCGGCGGGCATCGTGCTGATCGAATATTGATGGGGGCGGGAATGGCGACAACGGCGCAGCACGTATGGCGGCCGAGTGCGGCCCGGGTTTTGGTTTTGGACGGGTTTCTACCTGTACCGCGTGGGACGCTGCCGGTTTCGCGGGTGTTGCCGTCGTGGCCGGCCAAGGATCCGGCGGATATATTGGACTACCAATTCGATATTGCGCCGGCGTTGTCGGGCAATGACGGGGATGCGGTATCGACGCTGGATGTGACGATTAATCCGGCGGCACCTGGCGATCTGCAGCTTGTTTCGGCAGCGGCCGATGGGGCGCGGGCGGTGCTGTGGCTTGGTGGAGGCCAGGGCGGAACTGTTTACACGGTGACGCTCACGCTGGGTACGCAAGCGGGGCGCGTTCTGTCCCGTTCGGTACTGCTGCCGGTTCAGTTGTTGTCGGTCGGGGGTGTGCCTGCCCTGCCGGTTTTGGGATTGCAGGCTGATGGGGGCGGGGCGTTGCTGGATGATACGGGGCAGCCGCTCGACATCAGTTTCTAACCTAGTGCCACGCATTAGGAAAATAGTCATTTCGAGAGGATTTTTATGCCGACGATTAAGCAGCTACCGACGGCGGGCAGTGTTTCGGCAAGCGATGTGCTGCCGGTAAGCCAAGGCGGCGTCACACGCGGATTGGCGGTTGGGACGTTGTTGGCCGGTACCCAGCCTGCGCTAACGGTAGGGTCTGGGCAGTTGCTTGGCCGTGTGTCGGTTGGGGCTGGGGGGCCTGAGCCGGTCCTGGTGGGATCAGGGTTGACGCTAAGCGGTGGGGTTCTGACTGCTGCTGGCACGGGTGGGACGTTGATTGGGACAACGAGCGGGACAGTTGCGGCGGGGGATGACGGGCGAATTGTCGGTGCGTTGCAGCGGTCCCGAAACCTGGCGGATTTGGCCAGTGCCGCGGCGGCGCGGGTGAGCCTTGGGTTGGCTCCGGTCGCGAGTTCTGGCGCGTATAGCGATTTGTCAGGTTCGCCAGTGGTGGCGACGGATCTGGGCCAACTGACGAACAGCCCGGGTTACGCAAATGCGGCGGGGATACAGCGGGCGGTTGCGGGTACGATCACGGTTAATGGGCAGCCAGATGCGTCGAGCTCTGCAATCGGGCCATACATCAATGTGACGAACCCGGGGACGGCGACACCGGCGGTAATCACGTATGGTACCCGAACGACGTACACGAATACGCAGCGCGGCCAGACGACCTATGACTTCGCGCATGCGATTCAGGCAGTTTGGCAGCAGGCGCCCGGCCCGGGCGGCGGGCAGATGTTTGGGCTGTGGACGATTGCCGAGGGACCGATCGACAGGACCAACACGTATGGCGTTGTTGGGTATGAGATAAACCCGGTGAACCGCGGCGACGACACTGGGTGGACCCCAACCCGTGGGTCGCTGCCCCGGTTTACGGCGGCATTACAGCTGGCGCCCGAGGCGAATGTGTTCACCCATGGAGGCAATGCCCAGAATATTACGGCTGCGCTGGTCATTGGGCAGTCGCCGAGTGTGAACGATCAGGGCACACCGGTTCGCAACCATAGCGGCATTCTGATCGAGCCGAATGCGATCACGGGCGTCGTTGGCCGGGCAATGACCATGACGGGGGATATTACGAGTGCTGGAGCTGGGCCTGCGACGCCGTACGGGCCGTGGACGCTGCTTGGAAACTGGCTGCACGGGATCGACTTCACGGGGGCGACCCTGTTTGACGGTGTGGGGGTGCGGCTATCGCCGGGTCAGGGCGTGGGGTGGACAAGTGCGGATGGGACGAAGACTGCGGTGGTGCAGTCGAATGGGCTGGGCGATGTTGTTGCGGTGCCTGCGCCTGGCGGGACGCTGCGGGTTGGGACTGCAGGGGTTTGGCATCAGGCCAATCTGAGTTTTGGTTCGGGCCTGACGTTGTCGGCCGGGGTGTTGAGCAGTGCGGGCGGTGCGGGCGGGTTGGCATCGGCGGCCAATCTTTCCGATTTGGGGTCGGCAGTGGCGGCGCGAACCAATCTGGGGCTGGCGACGGTTGCGGCGACTGGGGCGTATGCGGACCTGGTTGGGAAGCCGAGTTTCACGACGGGTCCGGCGGGCCCTGCTGGGCCTGCGGGTTCGCCCGGTCCAACTGGTCCGCAGGGGGTTGCCGGACCGCAGGGACCGGCGGGGTCCGCGAGTGCGGCTGGTAGCCTGGTTGCGTCGAACAATCTTTCGGATCTGAGTAACTTGGCGACGGCGCGGGGAAACCTTGGGTTGGCGGCAGTGGCCGCGACGGGGGCGTATGCTGACCTGACGGGGACGCCCGCGCTAACTCAGGGTCCCGCTGGCGCGACGGGACCGGCGGGTGCCACAGGACCGGCGGGTCCGGGGACTGCGGGTGGGCTGGTTGCGTCGAGTAACCTGGCTGATTTGGGAAATGCGGTAACCGCGCGGGTGAATTTGGGTCTGGGGGCGGCCGCAACCCTTGGTGTGGGAACTGGGGCTGGGTCCGTGGCCGCTGGCAACGATGGGCGGATCGTTGGTGCGCTCTCGGTGGCTGGAGCTGCGGCCATCTATGCACCGATCAACGCGCCCCAATTCCAGGGCAGTTTAGGGCAAAACGGTGTTGGCCCGGTGCATCCGACAATTACGGTGACGGATGCAGCAGCGGATCAAAAGGTCAGCGATGAGGTTTATAGTAGCGCTGGTGTACAGTTCCGGCTGTTGAACGATGGGTACAGCGCGGCCACGCCGTGGTTGACGCTGTTGCGGACGGGAATGCTTCCGACATCGCTGACGCTTTCGGCCGGTACGATCAATCTGGCTGGTGCTGCGCAGGTTTCCGGACAGGCGATTTGGCATGCGGGTAATCTGAGCTTCGGATCTGGGTTAAGCCTGGCTGGTGGGGTTTTGAGCGGTGCGGGAACGGTGCCGGTTACAACGGTTGCGGCTTCGGGAACGTCGCAGGTATTGACGGCTCCTATTATAGGTAACAATGCCTACGACGTGACGCTATCGGCGAACTGTATGTTCTCGCTGGCGGGCGGGGCTGCTGGGCAGGTGCAGGTTGTGACGTTGTTCGTGCGGCAGGACAGCACGGCTGGGCGGGTGCCGACGTTGCCCGCCGTGCGGTGGGCGGGGGGCGTCGCGCCGACGCCCAACACGGCACCGGGGAAGATCGACGTGTTCCGGTTTACGACCCCGGATGGCGGCGTGACCTGGTTTGGAGATTACTGAGATGGCGAACAACCTTAGTCTCAACCAGTCGCCAACGTTTGGTGTGGGC
>JAYVTX010000407.1:0-4692 GCA_043788425.1 Rhodospirillales bacterium | reverse complement strand
AATGGCCGGTCGGTAAAGGCCTGTACGATGCTCGCCATGCAGGCCGATGGTGCGGACGTGCTGACGATCGAAGGTCTGGCCCACGCCGATGGCACGCTGCACCCGATGCAGGCCATGTTCCGCGAGCATCACGCCCTGCAATGCGGTTTTTGCACGCCGGGCATGGTCATGAGCGCCGTAGACCTGGTCCAACTGCATCCGCAAGGCATGACAGAGGATGAAATCCGCCACGGGTTGGAGGGAAACCTGTGCCGCTGCACTGGATACCATAACATTGTGAAGGCCATTGCCGCCGCCGTGCCGCTGATGCACCCGCATCTGCAGCCCGCGATTGCCGCCGAGTAAGCCTGCCGAGTAAGCCTGCCGAGTAGGCCTGCCGAAAACTGCACCCGGCGCCACAGCCGGGGCGACATCAGGGGAGAGATCGTCATGGGGTTCGAGGGCATAGGCGCATCGGTGCGCCGCAAGGAAGACCATCGTTTCCTGGCTGGCCGTGGCCAATACACCGATGACATGAACCGGCCGGGTCAAACGCATGCAGTGATCGCCCGCAGTGACCGTCCGCATGCCCGCATCCGTGGCATCGATGCCACCGTCGCGCGTGCCGCACCCGGTGTCGTGGCGGTCTACACGGGTGCCGATCTGCAGGCTGACAACATTGGCGGTGTGCCCTGCGGTTGGCAGATCCACAGCAAGGACGGCTCACCGATGAAAGAGCCGCCGCATCCTGTCCTCGCCATCGACCGCGTGCGCCACGTGGGCGATCCGGTCGCGTTCGTCATTGCCGAGACCCGGCAGCAGGCGCGTAACGCAGCCGAAAAGCTGATCATCGACTACGAAGACCTACCAGCCGTCGCCCATTTGAAAGACGCCGTCGCCCCCGGCGCGTCGTTGGTGCATGACGAGGCACCGGGCAATATTTGTTACGATTGGCACATTGGCGACAAAGCGATCGTGGACAACGCCTTCGTCGGCGCCGCACATGTCGTGAAGTTGGACCTAACCAATAACCGACTAGTGCCCAATGCGTTAGAAACCCGGTGCGCGATTGGTGAGTGCGATCCGTCCAGTGGCGACTACACGCTATGGACCACGAGCCAGAACCCTCACGTTATCCGCCTGCTGATGGGCGCATTCGTGCTGCATATCCCGGAAAATAAGCTGCGCGTTGTGGCGCCCGACGTGGGTGGCGGCTTTGGCAGTAAGATTTTCCATTATGCCGAAGAAGCGCTGGTCACCTGGGCCGCCGGCAAGCTAAAGCGCCCGGTGAAGTGGACCAGCGACCGTAGTGAGGCATTCCTGTCGGACGCGCATGGGCGAGACCACGTCAGCGCTGCCGAAATGGCTGTGGACGCCCAGGGAAAGTTCCTCGCGCTGCGCGTCAGCACGTTAGCCAGCATGGGTGCCTACCTTAGCACGTTTGCGCCCGCCGTTCCCACGTATCTGTCCGCGACGCTGCTGGCGGGCGTGTACACGACGCCGGTGATTTACGCCGAGGTAAAGGCCGTCTTTACCAACACCGTACCCGTCGACGCCTATCGCGGCGCAGGCCGGCCGGAGGCGACTTATTTGCTGGAGCGGCTGGTGGACGTGATCGCGCAACAGACCGGCATCGACCGGGTCGAACTGCGCCGGCGTAACTTCATCCAGCCGGACCAGTTCCCGTACCAGACGCCGGTCGCACTGAACTACGATAGCGGCAATCATCAGGCGACCCTGGCCGCGGCGATGAAGGCGGCCGATTGGGATGGGTTCGAGGCACGGCGGGCGGCGTCGCTTCGTAAAGGCAAGCTGCGCGGCATCGGCATGAGCACCTACGTCGAAGCCTGCGGCATCGCGCCGTCAAAGCTGGTCGGGCAGTTGGGCGCCCGTGCCGGGCTGTACGAGGTGGCCAACATCCGCGTCCACCCAACCGGTAGCGTGACCGTGTTCACCGGCACCCACAGTCACGGCCAAGGGCATGAGACGACGTTCGCGCAACTGGTGAATGACCAACTCGGCGTACCGTTCGACCAGATTGATATCGTGCACGGCGACACTGCCAAGATCCCGTTCGGCATGGGCACCTATGGTAGCCGCAGCCTGGCTGTCGGCGGCTCGGCGATGGTCAAGGCGATGGATAAGGTGATCGCCAAGGGCAAGAAGATCGCGGCGCACCTGATGGAAGCGTCGGTCGAGGATATCGAGTTCAAGGACGGCCATTTCAGCGTGGCTGGTACGGATAAGAAAAAGGCGCTGGCTGAGGTGTCGTTGGCTGCCTACGTGCCGCACAATTACCCGATCGAGGAGCTGGAACCCGGCCTGGACGAAACCGCGTTCTACGATCCGAAGAACTTCACCTTTCCGGCCGGCTGCCACATCTGCGAAGTGGAGATCGATCCCGATACCGGCGTCGTGCAGGTTGTGAACATGGTTGCCAGTGACGATGTCGGTCGGGTCATCAATCCGATGATCGTCGAGGGCCAGGTTCAGGGCGGCCTGGCGCAGGGTATCGGCCAGGCGCTGATGGAAAATGCCGTGTACGACGCCGATGGCCAGTTGGTCACCGGGTCATTCATGGACTATCAGATGCCAAGGGCGCATGACTTCCCAACCATGCACACTAGCAACGAAGTCACGCTGTGTACGCACAACCCACTAGGTGCCAAGGGCGCGGGGGAAACGGGGGCCATCGGATCGCCGCCCAGCGTCATCAACGCTGTCGTGGATGCGCTGCGGGATTACGGCGTGCGGCACCTGGACATGCCTGCGTCACCGCAAAAGGTTTGGGCGCTGATCCAGGCCCATCAACCGCGCATGGCGGCAGAGTAAGGAGAGAGCCATGTACGACTTTACCTATACCAAGCCCGGTAGCCTGCCCGACGCGGTGAAGGCGTTGGGTGCGATGGACAGCAAGGCGCTGGCGGGCGGGCAGACGTTCATCCCGGTGCTGAAGCAGCGGTTGAACAAGCCATCCTCGATCGTGGATCTTGCCGCGCTGGGCCTGTCCGGCATTACCGCCAGCGCAGACGGCATCAGGATCGGTGCCATGACCACGCACCATATGATTGCGACGAACGCCGATATCGCGGCCCGCATCCCCGGTTTGCTGTACATGGCACAGCATATCGGCGACACGCAGGTGCGGCAGCGCGGCACGATGGGCGGCAGCCTGGCCAATAATGACCCGTCGGCCTGCTACCCCGCCGCCGTATTGGCGCTGGGGGCGACCATTCACACCAATTCCCGCACCATCCACGCCGATGACTACTTCAAGGGCATGTTCACCACGGCGCTGGAAGCGGACGAATTGATTACCGCCATCGCGTTCCCAATCCCCGAAAAATCCGCCTACACCAAATTCCGCAACCCGGCGTCGCGCTATGCAATGGTCGGCGTGTTCGTGGCGCGCGGCCCGGCCGGCGTGCGCGTAGCCATCACCGGCGCGGGGCAGGATGGCGTGTTTCGCCACACGGCGATGGAGCAAGCACTGGCCGCTAATTGGTCGCCCGACGCCCTCCGTGGGATCGTTACGCCGTCGGTTGGGCTTAATGGCGACATTCACGCCAGTCCGGAGTATCGTGCACACTTGATCGGCGTGATGGCGCGCCGGGCCGTCGAGGCGGCGTAGGGTTTAGGATTTTGCGCGTTGGTTGTTGACCTTCATCTACTGTGTAAACAAGGTATAAAGAACAAGCGGATCGGGCCGGAGCCCACCCGCTACGAAACCGGAACCTGGCCGGTGACGGATGACGTCGCGAACGAGGCGGTGGGCGGCCGCGTGTATCTTCACGCTGCCCGGGCGGAGGACGCGTATTACGGCGGCACGATCCAGGGCTGGCGTGCCGACCCGGCGGACCCAAAGCGTAAATCGTTCACGTATCTAGTTGATGGCCCGTTTCGCATCCGCTGCCCGGAGAAGTGGGGCCAGGAAAAGGCGATCGTCCGCCGCGAGGACTGACGCGGTCTGCCTTTCACGAGGCACGCGTTCATGAGGCACGCCGCTATCATCGGCGCCGGCATAGTCGGCGCGTGTACAGCCATTGAACTGTTGCGAGATGGCTGGCAGGTGACGGTCCTCGATCCCGGCCCACCCGGCGGCGACCAGTCTGCCAGCTACGGCAACGGTGCGTGGCTTAGTCCAAGTTCCGTCGTGCCGATGGCGATGCCCGGGCTATGGCGGCGGTTGCCGGGCTACGTATTGGATACCGCCGGGCCGCTCACGATCCGACCCGGCGCGCTGCCGCATCTTACTCCCTGGCTGGCGCGCTTCATGCTGGCCGGGGCTACCGTGCCGCGGGTAGAGCGGACGGCGCGTGCGTTGCGGGCGTTGGTCGGTGACGCGCCGGCCCGGCATCGGGCCCTGGCAATGCAGGCCGGGGTTCCGCATCTAATCGGCCAGCGCGGGCTGCTGTATGTATTCCCCGACCGGGCAGCGTTTATGCGTGACGCGCTGGCCTGGCGGTTGCGGCACGATAATGGCGTGACCTGGCACGAACTGGACAGCGCGCGGCTACGGCAGCAGGAGCCTAGCCTCGGCCGGCAGTACACTTTTGGTGTGCTGGTACCGGATGGCGGCCATTGTGCCGATCCGGGTGGCTATGTCGCGGCCCTGATGGCGCATGCCCTGGCCCTGGGTGCGACCTTCGTACAGGCACGCGGAACCGGGTTCGACATCAATGACCAGCTACGTGCCGTGCAGACCGTCGCCGG
>JAYVTX010000406.1:0-2515 GCA_043788425.1 Rhodospirillales bacterium | reverse complement strand
TCTTTTTGGCGCGTGTTAGCGCTCCGACACCGCCCAACCATGGCTGTGAACCAGGCCGTCATCGTGGTCGTGCTCATACGATCCGGCATTGGCGGCCGGCTGTTGTTCGCGCTGTGAAACCATGGCTGGCATCTCCCCGTGATCGTGGAACTGCTCGGTTTCCGTGCTGCCGGCCATGGCGGTTGTGCTGCTCTTGCCACCCGATGCGGCTACGGCCACGGCGTCGAACCAGCCAGTACCGACTTCCCGCTGATGCCGGGTCGCACTGTAGCCATCGGCCTCGGACGCGAACTCTGCCTGTTGCAGCTCGCTATACGCCGCCATGCCCCGCTCCTTATAGCCGCGGGCCAGCGTGAACATCGAGTGGTTCAGGCTATGGAACCCGGCCAGTGTCACGAACTGGAACTTGTACCCCAGTGCCCCGATCGCCCGTTGGAAATCGGCGATCTGCGCCGGCCCTAACTTCTTGGCCCAGTTGAACGATGGCGAGCAATTATAGGCCAGCATCTTGCCCGGGAACTGCGCATGGATAGCCTTGGCAAAGCGCGTCGCCTCTTCCAGGTTCGGCTCGCTGGTTTCCCACCACAGCAGGTCGGCATAGGGGGCAAAGGCCAGGCCGCGGGCGATGGCGTAGTCGACGCCGACGCCAGCCTTGATGCGGTGGAAGCCCTCGCTCGTGCGCTCACCAGTCAGGAACGGGCGGTCGCGATCGTCGACATCGGCTGTCAGTAGTTGCGCGGAGTGGGCATCGGTCCGGCACAGCAAAACGGTCGGCACCCCCTCGACATCGGCGGCCAGGCGGGCGGCGTTCAGCGTGCGGATGTGCTGCGACATGGGGATCAGCACCTTGCCACCCAAATGGCCACACTTCTTTTCGCTGGCGAGCTGGTCCTCAAAATGCACGCCGGCGGCACCGGCGGCGATCATGGCGCGCATCAGTTCAAACGCATTCAATGCGCCGCCGAACCCGGCCTCCGCGTCCGCCACGATCGGCGCCATCCAGTATTGGCTGCGATCGCCCTCCATCTGCGCGATCTGGTCGCAACGGCGCAGCGCGTTGTTGATGCGGGTCACGACTTGCGGCACCGAGTTCACGGCGTACAGGCTCTGATCCGGATACATGTCCATGCTGGTATTGGCATCGGCCGCAACCTGCCAGCCGGATAGGTAGATCGCCTTCAACCCCGCCTTGACCTGCTGCATAGCCTGGTTACCCGTCAGTGCGCCGAGCGTGTTCACATACGGCTCGGTCTTCAGCAGGTGCCACAGGCGGTTGGCACCCATTTCGGCCAGCGTGTGGCGGATACGGAAGCTGCCCGACAGGCGCTTCACATCCTCGGCCGTATAGTCGCGGCGGATACCGGCGAAACGCTCGCTTTCTGGCGTACCGGTGTTCATGCCGTCGGGCGCGTGGGTTTGGGTCGGGGTCGGAGACATCGTCGTGATCCTCTTGGATTGGCCTGCCCTTAATATTTACATTGCGGCTGCGAAGAACAGCCCTAATGTGCCCTGGACGAGGCAATACTGTAACACAATCGTTCATACATTCTGTAAATCAGTAAAGGTTGTAAATGGCCGCACCGCTAATTGGCCGTACCGTCCGGCGTCATCGGCTGGAGCAAGGCGTGACCCAGCAAGCCCTGGCCGCCCGGCTCGGCATCTCTGCCAGCTACTTGAACTTGATCGAGCATGAGCAGCGGGCCGTTACCGCCAGCCTGTTGATCAAGCTGGCGGAGGCACTTCGCGTTGACCTCGCTGCACTATCCGGTGCACAGGAACGTCAGCTGGAGGCTGGGCTGCGCGAAGTGTTTGCCGATCCGCAGTTGGATCAATCTGTGCCGGACGCCGAACTCGCGTCCCTCGCCGCCGCCAGCCCCACGGCCGGGCGCGCAATTATGGCACTCTACCGGGCATGGCGGGTCGCGCGGGAGGACAGCAGCGGCATCGCCCTACCGTCCGGACGCCGCCTGCTGCTGCCACATGAGGAGGCGCGGGACGCGTTCCATGAGCGCGCCAACCATTTCCCCGCGATCGAGGAGGCGGCCGAACGCATTGCACTACCCGTACAGCCAGCCGAGCTAAACCATGCAATCGCCGAACGCCTGCGCCAGGCGCATGGTCTGAACATCATCGTCGGTCCGCAGGACGGGCTGCTGCGCCGGTACGACCCGGCCACCCGCAGCCTGTATTTGTCGGAGCAGTTGCCGCGCGAAAGCCGGGGTTTTCAGCTCGCTTTCCAACTGGCGCTGCTGGAGCTGCGCGACGCCGTCGATGCACAGGTCGAAACGATCGCGCCGACGTCGCCCGAAGCGTCCAGCCTGATCCGCCTTGGTTTGTTGAACTATGCCGCCGGTGCGTTGCTGATGCCCTACGACCGGGTGCGGGAGATCGCTGCCGATTTGCGTCATGACGTGGACGCGATCGCCGACCGTTTTGGCGTCAGTTACGAACAGGCGTGCCAGCGCCTATCGTCGTTACAGCGGATGGGTGCACGCGGGGTGCCGTTCTTCTTCCT
>JAYVTX010000405.1:0-5140 GCA_043788425.1 Rhodospirillales bacterium | reverse complement strand
CCGATCCAAAGGACGTGCTCGACGCGATGGCTCATGCGCTCCGCCATCGCCGCGACGGCAAGCGGACCCAAGATCATGCCGCAATCGCAGCATATGCCGCGGCCGAACACATGCTCGATGCCCTACGCCGGTCGGGGTTCGTTATCGTGCGAGGGCCACCAGCGCCCAATCACACTGCACCTACCGGATAGCTCATTTGGTGCAGAACGGCCGTAGCCGCGCGCTGGGGCTTTGATCGTCGCCTCACCGCGTCCGCCCCGCCAACCGCGCGCGGAGGGTTGCTAAACTGTGTTCGGGCGCGTGGGGGTTCATGGGCTGCCAAATAAGCCGATTATTCATGGCTTGATTGGCCGCGCGCGCGCGGGGTTTGTTGGGGAAGCGGGTCGCTTACGGATCATGCCTGGAATCTGACCTCGATGCAGTGCGGCCTTAACTAATCTGCAGTTCGTAACGCTTCCCAGCGTTGTCCTCGCACTGGCCATACCCCGCTCCGCTCATGCCGCCGTAGACAAAACGACAGCGCAACGTGCTGCCATCGCTAGCCGACAGCAGTGCGCTTCCCGTGCTGCCGGCGTCCACGGATGTCGTGGTGAAACTGGCCCGCCCGACCGACCCGAACCCAACCGAACCACCTTGGGCGTTAACCCAAGTCCCGGTAAACGTCTTCCCGGCTAGTTGAACCTCAAGCGTACCACGCCCGCCTACGCCGGTTGCTCTTCCCATGCCTGTGCCGCCGCCATCGATCGCCATCAACGTAAGAGCGTGGGAACACCCACAGACTGACAAACACAAAGCGATCGCGGAAACTTTCAACATTATAGACCCTTCTGTAGAGCAATACAGCGTACAAACGACCGATTACGGCGACAAGGGAATGAGCGGTCGAGTGAGGCAGCCTTACCGAACTTTCAGGCCCTGGTCCCAGGCGGGCACAACGCCCGACACCCGCACTCGCCGCCTGAATGTCAGACGCGCCCCGCCCGGCACACGACACATCCCAACCGCGTCCGCGTTCACGTCCAGCACGTCCCCTGCCTCTTCAAGCAACCACGCCAGCCCCCACCCGGGTGGGAATTCTACCGGAGCGCACGGATGCAGGCCAAACAGGTCAAGCGTGCCCCATCCGGCCGCGTGCAGCGCCGCACCGTGCTGGTCCAGCAGCCGGGCCGCCGTCGCACTGTAGATCGCCCATCGCCGGGCTTCGATGCCGAACGGGCAACGCATCGTCGCAAGCCGCGACACGCCCGCGTGCCATGCGTCCATTTCGGCCAGCGGCGCACCCGCGTCTGCCGCGTTCGTCGCGTGCGCGCGCGGATGGCGGGAACCGCCCTGTTCAGGCCTGTTCAGCAGGTCGTTCGTCGCGTGCGCGCGCGGGTAGTGAACATGCGCCGTGCGCACGGCCACGGGCGCGGGGGATGATTGGCAAAGGTACAACCGCACCGCCTCCCGATTGTTGGCGAACGTGGCCCGAAGCTCGGCCGGCAACCGCGCGATCGGCCGCGCCCACACCCGGCCGTCATCGTCCACACCCACCGTCACGCCCAACGCGGCCGCCTGGGCAACCAGGTGCTCCCCACCCGCTACAGTGTGCATGGAGCGTTCCCAGCGTTCCGAGCGTTCCAGCGTTCCGCCCGGGTCAGAGATATCCGGCTTCATCGTCCGCCCCGGAACGCTGCCCGGCTATCGGCCCGGCTTGGATCGTGATGATACGCCCGGCCCGGCCGCCGCCGCTAGGCAACGTCACGTCCACGCCCTGACGGCGCAGCGCCGGTGCGAACCGTCTCAAGCATTTGGACAGACGCGCTGCATCTCTCGGGTACACGCGTTCGCGCTGCTGCGCCTCCGGTACCCGCCGGCCCAGCTCCGTCAGCAACTCGGAACCCGTGCCGCTCCAATACCCCTGGCGCGCAAGCTCCAGTACGGCCACGGCCACCGGATCGGACTCAATTACGGCAGTCACGGCTTCGGCCCGGTTGTGCTCGATCGCGGCCAGCACCGCTTCAGCCGTCCAGCCGAACACCGGAGCGGCGGCGCAGGCCAGCCGGGCAAAGTCCGCCATGCGCGGCATCGGCAGGTTGACCGCATCCTTCGTCCGCATCGCCAGCGCCAACCCGTCCAGCAGTGCTCCCAACAACACGGGCGCGGCGTCATCGAACGCGGTCCGCAGGGCAGCTTCCGTCTGGCGGTCACTGTCTCGGATGACGGGTAGAGTGATTGCCAGCGCCCGATCGGCCAGGTCGCCACGGCCCAGCAGAGACGGGATACCGTTCAACAGGATCGGCCGGCAAACCTCGACAACGTGTTCCTGCCCGTCCGTGAACAGCGTGCGCTTTGACATGGCCGAACCCGTGGCGAGCCGGCATAGAGAGTCCGCCATGTCCGCATCCATGGTCGATACGTTATCAAACGCCACGACGCGGGATTGCTGGGCCGCAATGATGAGGTCGTCTTCGTTTCGGGAAGGCGCGCGCAAGTCCGCCTTGTTCGGGTCCACCAAACGGCGCAGCACCCGGCAGGCGGTTGACTTGCCGCACCCCTGTTCCCCGTCGAGCGCCAACACCGTGAATGGCCCGGTGGGATACAGCGCGGCAACCAGCCACGCTACGCAAAGCATCAGGGCCGCATCATCGCCGGCTGGCAGGTTCAGCAGCGCGCGTAAGTCCTGCATGACGGCCGGCGCGTCAGCCGATTGCACGGGCACCGGCATTGGCCGCATGGAGCTGGGCCGGAGCAATGGTACGTCCGCCCCCGGCAGTATCTCCCACCCATCAGCCGTGACTCGCACTACGGACCAATCTGGCCGGCCAAGGTCTAACCACACCGCACCATCGGTTAGGCAAACCCGCACGCCGGCGTCCCGCTTCGGCCGGTCCAGCGCCATCGCCTCCAAGGTCGGTAATGCCTCGTTCATAGCGGTGTCGGACGCGCTGCCCGGTATGCTCTTTCCGTTGGGCAGCGTGCGTGGATGCCGCCGGGCAATCACTTGGCGCACCACCATGCGAAAGTCCGGGCTGGCTACCCGGTAGCGCCGCGGCCCTATTCCAGCGCCGGCCGGCAAGGTCACGTGCGCGGCCCCGTCCGCATCCGGCCAGAACGTGGCACCCTCGGCCAACACCGCCTCGATGATGCGATCCCGATGCGGCACGCCGCCGCTTGACCGGGCATCGCCCTCGTTCCGGCCGGGCAGTGCCGGGCCGATGCTAAACCCGCTCCCGTCAGCCATGGGCCGCCTCCGCCATGCGGGCTTCCGCCAGGTCGGCAAAGTCCGCACCCAGACGATCGGGCGTTGCGATCCGCACCGTTCGGCCCTCCGCACGCCATCGTTGGGCCGCCGCCTCCGCCGCTTTCTGGCCTACGCCGGTCGCATCATGGTCTGCTGCAATGGTCACCTCACGCACGATGGCCGGCAGAACCAGCCCGCGCCCTAGGTTGCCAGCCGAGAGTGCCGCCCATGCGGGCAGGTCCAACAGCTGCCCGGCGCTGGCGCTGCTTTCCATGCCCTCGCCAATCACCAACGCCACACCGCCCGGGTCGAGCTGCACGGCCGCACCCCACACCGGGCCAAGGCTGGCACGCGCCGGGTCGAGCGCCGCTTTGCGGCCGTCATCGGCCAGGTACGTGCGCTGGACAGCTACCAGCACTCCGTCCGCTTCCCGAACGGCAGATATCAGCGCCGGGTGCGACGTGCCGCCCGGGTGCCGACAATCCGGCATGAAGCGCAGCGCGGCGGAACTGGCCATGTGCCCGATACCGCGTCGGGCCAAGTACGCCTCGGCCAGAGTGCCCGGGCAAGGTCGAGCAGCTTCCCACAGGCGTTGTGCGCGATCCTGCCGGGCGTGTCGGTCGCTATGCGGCACCGGCCGGTTCTGGCGGGGAGGGGGCGTCCAGCCGCTTCCCAGCGCAGCGGCGGCCTCGGCCTCCAGCGCATCCCGGTCACACCCGCTATGGCAGAACAGCATCAGGCGGCCGTCCCGCATGGGCCTTACCGTGAACGCATCGGCATAACCGCACACCGGGCAGTCCCCGCCATAGCCGCCGGAGCGCCGGGCCAGGCCGAACCGGCCGGCCAGGTCGAGCATTGCGCCGTTCATGGCACGGAACCCGGATGGGCGGCGCGCAAGGCGGTAATCACCCCCGCGGAAAACCGGTCCCGCACGTCTTTACCTGCAAACTCGACCACAGGCGCATAGCGGGCCTTGCCGGCGTCATCGCGCATGGCCACGCCGTCTCGGCCAATCATCGGCTTTGACGGTGGGGAGGCCCATGGCCCGTTCGGGCCTGCCAAGATGCTCACGTCGATCAAGATCAGGCCGGAAGGCAACTCGACCTTTGCAAAGCCGATCAGCGCGCCTTTGGCGAGGGGTCGCCAGTCGCGGATTTTACAATCGTTCGTCATGGTGCGTCTCCGTCGAGACGCGGCCGTTGAAAGCGTGGTCTAGCTGGCGTGTTACGTGCGTGCCCGCGCACGATGCCTATCTCAATTTCACCCTCGACGTTTGCCGCGTTGGGGGTGTTTCGGCTACGTGTGGTGGCTTTGGTGCCGGGCGCGCGACAGGCCTCTAAGGCGGCCAGCAACTCGGACCGCCGCCAGCGTGGCGACTTTGGATTTACGTAGATGGCGGCCGGTACGCGGCCGAGCTTCACGTCCCGCCAGAACGTGCTGATCGCCTGGCCCCGCTCGGCCGCGGCTTCCCGCGGGGTCAAGAGCGGGTCGTTAGGCAGGTAGGTTGGCCGGCGGCGCGGTTCATTGGTGGCCGGTTCAGGGCTATTCTGGGACATGGCGATACTCCCGGGTAGTTGGGCACACCAAGCCGTCTACCGGCCTCATGTGAGCCGGAGGTGAGTTATGGCGTTCGATTTTCGCCATCGCGACAGCCAAAAGCTCGGCCGTGTTGTAGGTCGCACGGCCGTTGATCCGCTCGGTAGGCAAGGGCCATGTTTGGAGAGTGCGGGGGCTGATCTTAAAGCCAAGTCGAGCTAGCAGCAGGACCGATGCATCAGCTCGATCAACGCGCGGTGGCGGGTGGTCAGGATCAATCGAGTGGACATGCCGGTGGGGGCGCGCGCGGACGATCCGCGGCGCACAAGCATCTTTGCTCATGATTATGCTCCTGTTTGGAAATACAGAAACCCCGTGGCA
>JAYVTX010000404.1:0-2992 GCA_043788425.1 Rhodospirillales bacterium | reverse complement strand
CGCGCGACCGCTATCGCCCGTGTCCTACCATGTTCAGGCGCGGTTCCAACGCACATCTGGAACTGGCAAGCGGGTCGAGCTGCGGGATTGCGAGGCGGTGTTTACCCGCCAGTAGACCCGGTTGTCCCACCATGGCTTGGCGGGTACACCCGGCTGTGCAGCGTGTTGTGCATGAGCAGGGAATGACGCTCTGCTACAGCTTTGCCGAGGCCACGGTGGTGCCTGCCACGCTGGAGGCGCACCGGGCTGTGTACCAGATCGCCCTAGGCGACACGTCGTTCTTCGTCGGCCGGGAAATGCCGGTGGCGACTGTCCGGCCGGAATTGGCGGCGTGGCGGGAGCGGCTTTATGTGTTCATGGTGCGCATCGCGAAGAGTGCGTCCGATTACGTCCGGAACCCGCCCAAGCGGGTCGTGGAGTTGGGCACGCAGGTGGAGGTTCAGGGTACTACCCAGATAGGCGATCGGGCTATTCCTGCGATGGTAGACAAAAACCTAGAAACCATCGAATTTTGCGTCCTGCCATGCTTTAAGGGTTTGGCCTGTGTCTGCAAGTCTCCACTCAATCCGCCCATTGCTGTTACGGTTTAAAAGCACCGCCGCCGCCTCACTCGGGCTCCTAAAAACGGTATCTTTGGTCAGGGTATAAAAGTTTTGGGTAGCGTTCAGGACTAGAGTATTTGAGGCGATCAGCTCACTTCGACGATTTGCATACGTATTTGAGGCAAACATGTTAGCTGTCGCTGTCGCGTCGGCTATCACCGTCAACTCCCCATTTTTCTCTATTGCGAAAGCAGAAACGTTGTTTTTTGGGCTTTGCAGGGTAAGTCTGACTTCATAGGCTTGGTCGCTAGATGTTAAGTCAAGCTGTACTGCTGACTGGGAACCGGGCTTTTCTCTTAAAAAGTCGAACCCCACCGTCGGGGCCGCTACCAGTATTTGCGCTATAAAGCTTTCCATATCTGCAAGATCACTTTCAGGAAGCGATTTTGGAGCCGGCTCATTTCCATTGTCGAGAGTTACCCGATCAACTGCCTTTGCGATCTCAAGTAGCCGCTTTTCAAGGTACCGAACGTGCGCTTTGGTCAAATTAGCGTCTTTAGATGTGACAATACAGACCCTGTCCCAGAACTCCTTCGACTTAGAGTGTTCTCGTAGACGATCGAGTACGACGTCACCCTCGCCAACATAAACTCTTGAGCGTAGCGCAGTCTCCGGATCATCTCCTAAAAGGAAATAGACGCCCGTTCGACTTGCTTCAGGACGCTTAATCACCTCGTCGATACGAGATCGTGGGCCCACTATGATATGTCCAGTCCAATTAATAATTTCGACTGTCACGATTCCCGATGGAGAGCCGTCGACAAGAAATAACTTGATGCTCTTCCCCTGCATGAGTTCCTCTTGAAGTCAATTTCGAACGGGAAAAACTCTAGTACAGTTACCAGGGATTGCCCCTATTTCACGAACCCACACCCCCCATCGCCCAACCCACGAAACGCCTCGGCCGCCTTCAGCACCGCCACGGGCTTGTAGTAGTCCCACGGTCCAAAACTCTCACCCGGCATCTTCACTTGGTACAGCGTGAGGTCATACAGCACCCGCCCATCCGCCCGTACCGGGGCCACCGCGCCAAAATAGTCGGCCGGCGTCGCCTTCATGGCAGCCGTGACCGCAGCACCGCCCACGGTGCCGGACGTTGCGACGGCCGACAGCCAATGCTTGGTCGCCGCGTACACGGCGGCCTGCGCCTTGCTCGGCGGGCGGCCCATCTGCGCGCGGAACCGGGTGGCGAATGCCCGCGTCGCATCGGATGCATCCCAGTAATACCCGCTCGTCACCAACAATCCCTGCGCGACCGGCAGGCCCAGCGCGTGTACGTCATTGATGAACACCAGCAGCCCGGCCAGCGACTGCCCGCCCTTCGTCAGGCCAAACGACGCAGCCTCCTTGATCGAGTTGATGGTGTCGCCGCCCACATTCGCCAACCCGACCACGTCCGCCTTGGACGCCATGGCTTGCGTCACGAAACTCGACATGTCCGGACCCTGTGGCGGGTGCCGCGCTGCACCGATGACCGTCCCACCCTCCGCCAGCACGGCCTGCGTCGCGTCGCGCTGCATGGCGGTGCCGAACGCGTAGTCGCTGGTCAAAAAGAACCAGCTGCGCCGCCCGGACCGGGTGATCGACCGCGCCGTGCCGTTGGCTAGGGAAAAGCTATCGTCGGTCCAGTGGGTCGTGACGGCGTTACACTTGGCACCGGTCAGATCGGACGCGACGCCGGATGCCACCATAACCGCCCGGTCCCGCTGCGCGCCCAGGTCGCTGACCGCCAAGGCCACGTTGCTGAACGGCAGGTCGACGACGGCGTACACCCCCACGGTATCGAACCATTGGCGGGCGATGCTCAGCGCCAGGTCCGGTTTACCCTGGAAGTTGCCCTCCAGCACCTCGACCCGTGACGTGCCGATCTTGCCGCCCACGTCTTCTACGGCCAGCCGGGCGGCTACGACCGATCCCTGGCCGGCGGAGTCGGACGTCGTGCCGGACATGTCGCTCAGTACGCCGATTCGGATCAGCGGTGGCAGTTCGGCCCGTGCGGACCCGGCCAGCAGCACAAACATCACGATGGTACGAAACATGGCGCATCCCCGTCACCCGGGACGGCCCGGTTCCCGCGGATGGTCCGCCAGCCCGCGGGGCCATGCAAGCGCACAAACGAAAACGGGCCGGCCCCGTTTCCAGGGCCGGCCCGCCAGTATGGTCGTCCGTTAGACCGCCAGGTCGAACCGGTCCAGATTCATGACCCGCACCCACACCGCCACGAAGTCGCGCACGAACTTCGCCCCGCCATCGGCGCTGGCATACACCTCCGACAGCGCCCGCAGCTGAGAGTTGGACCCGAACACCAGGTCTACGCTCGTCCCGGTCCACTTGATCGCACCCGAAGCCCGGTCGCGGCCTTCATAGACCCCGTTCGCGTTCAGGTCGGG
>JAYVTX010000403.1:0-8418 GCA_043788425.1 Rhodospirillales bacterium | reverse complement strand
ACGATCCACGCGCTAATCGGGCCCAACGGTGCCGGTAAGACGACCTGTTTTAACCTGCTGACCAAGTTCCTGGTGCCAACCCGCGGCACCATCATGTTCGGCGGCCGCGATGTGACTGGCATGGCGCCCGCCATGGTTGCTCGGCTGGGCCTGGTGCGCAGCTTCCAAATCTCGGCCGTGTTTCCGCATTTGACGGCGCTCGAGAACGTGCGGTTGGCCTTGCAGCGCGCCCGGGGCGGCAGCTTCGATTTTTGGCGGGCGGAGAGCCTGCTGCACCAGTATGATGATCGTGCGCGGGCGCTGCTGGCCGATGTTGGGCTGGAGCAGCACGAACACGACCAGGCGGCGCTGCTAAGCTACGGCCGCAAACGGGCGCTGGAAATTGCGACGACCCTGGCCTTGGAACCAACCATGCTGCTGCTGGACGAACCAACAGCCGGCATGGCGCATGAGGATGTGGAGCGCGTTGTGGCGCTGATCCGCCGCATCCGGGTTGGGCGGACAATTCTGATGGTGGAACACAATCTTTCCGTCGTGGAGGGGCTGTGCGACCGCATCACCGTCCTAGCGCGCGGCCAGGTGCTGGCGGAGGGTGATTATGCCACCGTGAGCAAAAACCCGGACGTGATCGCCGCGTATCTGGGCGCGCCGGAGGCCGTGGCCGCATGAGCGCGATGCTGGAAATACGCGGCCTGAATGCTTGGTACGGCGAAAGCCACGTGCTGCACGGCGTAGACTTCGACGTGGGCGAGGGTGAGGTTGTGACCCTATTGGGCCGCAACGGCGCCGGTAAAACCACGACGATGAAGTCCATCATGGGCCTGGTACCCCGGCGCGAGGGCAGCATCCAATTCAAGTCGCATGAAACGATCGGCATGCGCCCGGACGGCGTCGCGCGGTCCGGCATCGCGTTCTGCCCGGAGGAGCGCGGCATCTTCGCGTCGCTGACTGTCACCGAAAACCTCATGTTGCCGCCGGTCATCGCGCCGGGCGGCATGAGTGTGGCGGAAATCCACACCCTGTTCCCCAACCTGCTGGAGCGCGCCGGCAGCCAGGGTACGAAGCTGTCCGGTGGCGAGCAGCAGATGCTAGCCATCGGGCGCATTCTACGCACCGGCGCACGCCTACTGCTGCTGGACGAGCCGACAGAGGGACTGGCGCCCGTTATTGTCCAGCAGATCGGCCGCACCATCCGCGAAATTAAGAAGCGCGGCTTTACCGTGCTGCTGGTCGAACAGAACTTCCGCTTCGCCGCGACCGTCGCTGACCGGCATTACGTGATGGAGCATGGGCGCGTGATCGACATGATCCCCAACGCATCCCTGGAAGCGAACATGGACAAATTGCACGAATATTTGGGAGTTTGATTGCATGAGCATCAGCCGCCGCAGCCTGATGGGCACCGCCGCCGCATTGCCGATGGTGGGCCGGGCCCGCGCCCAGGGAGCCACCATCAAGATTGGCGTATTGAACGACCAGTCGGGCGTGTATCGCGACATCAGCGGCCCAACATCGGTCGCCTGCGTGAAACAGGCCATCGAGGATTTTGGCGCGCAGGGGCTGACGGTCGAAGTCGTGGTCGGCGATCATCAGAACAAGGCGGATATCGGCACCGCCATCGCCCGGCAATGGATCGACCGCGACGGCGTGGACATGATTATCGACGTGCCAAACTCCGGCGTGGGACTGGCAATCAATGGCGTCTGCAAGGAAAAAGACCGGACGTACATCAACTCAACGGCTGCCACCGCGGACCTGACGGGCCCGGCCTGTGCGCCGACGACGGTACATATGACGTATGACACGTGGATGCTGGCGCACTCGACCGGGGCGGCCATGGTGGCGGCGGGCGGTGACACGTGGTTTTTCGTGACCGCCGACTACGCTTTCGGCACGGCGCTGGAACGGGATACGACCGCGTTCGTGACCAAGGCCGGCGGCAAGGTGGTGGGCAGCGTACGCCACCCATTTCCCGGCAATACCGATTTTAGCTCGTTCTTACTGCAGGCGCAGGCGAGCAAGGCCAAGGTGATCGGCATCTGCAACGCCGGCACCGACACGGTGAACACGATCAAGCAGGCGGCCGAGTTCGGCATTACCCAAAGTGGGACAAAGCTGGCCGGGTTGCTGGTGTTCCTGAACGACGTACACGCGCTAGGGCTACCTGTCGCACAGGGACTGGTTCTGACCGAAAGCTTCTATTGGGACCTGAACGACCGCACCCGGGCGCTGACGAAGCGCGTTCTGACCAAGTCCGCTGGGCAATATCCGGCCATGAGCCATGCCGGCTGCTACGCGGGAACGCTGCATTATTTGAAAACCTGCGCGGCCCTGGGCGCGGCTGAGGCAAAAAAGAGCGGGGCGGCTACCGTCGCGCACATGAAATCAATGCCAACCGATGACGACGCGTTTGGGCCAGGCAGCATTCGTGCCGATGGCCGCAAGCTGCACCCGGTATACCTGTTTGAGGTCAAGAAGCCCGGCGAAAGCAAGGCACCCTGGGACTACTACAAACTGCTGGCTACGACGCCGGCCGACCAGGCCTTTCGCCCGCTGGCCGATGGCGGCTGCCCCCTCGTTCGCGCTTAAGGAGCTATCATGATCGACCGCCGTATGTTGCTGGCCGCCGCCAGCGCTGCCGCACTCGCCCCCCGCGCCGGGCGGGCGCAGGTGCCTACGATCAAGATCGGCGTGCTGAACGACCAGTCTGGCGTCTATCGCGACATTGGCGGCCAGCTGAGCGTCACCGCCGCCCGCATGGCCGCGGCCGAGTTTGGCGATAGCCTGAAAGTCGAGATCCTGGGTGCCGACCACCAGAACAAGCCGGACATCGGCGTCGCCATCGCCCGGCGCTGGATCGACCAGGACGGCGTAAACCTGATCGTCGACGTGCCGACCAGCAGCGTGGCGCTGGCGGTGAACTCCGTCGCGCGGGAGAAGAATTGCGCCTACATCAACACCGGTGCCGGCACGGCCGACTTGACCGGCACCGCCTGCACGCCCGTAACCCTGCATTGGGCATACGACACCTGGATGCTGGCCAAGTCGACTGGCGGCGCGATGGTGAAGGCCGGCGGCGATAGTTGGTATTTCCTGACAGCCGATTACGTGTTCGGCCAGCAGCTACAACGCGATACGACAGCGTTCGTAACCGGCAATGGCGGAAAGGTCCTGGGCGCGTCGGCCTACCCGTTCCCGGGTACTAGCGATTTCAGCTCTTTCCTGATCTCGGCTGAGGCAAGTGGGGCCAAGGTCCTGGGCCTCGCCAATGCCGGCACGGATACGGTGAACAGCATCAAGCAAGCCGCCGAGTTCGGCCTCACGCGCAAAATGAAGGTGGCGGCGATGCTGATGTTCATCGCCGACGTCCATGGTTTGGGGCTGGAGGCGGCGCAGGGGCTGTACCTTACGGAAAGCTTCTATTGGGACCTGAATGACCGCAGCCGGGCGTTCGCCAAGCGCTTTGACGCCAAAATGCCCGGCATGAAGCCCAACATGACCAATGCCGGCGTGTATTCCGGCGTGTTGCACTATCTGAAGGCGGTGAAGGACGCCGGCGTCGCTAATCGGGCCGATGGTGCCGCGATCGTAGCGCGTATGAAGGGGATGCCCGTATCGGATGATGCGTACCCGGCCGCTACCATTCGCGAGGATGGGCTGGTGCTGTTCCCGTCCTACCTGTTCCAGGTCAAGACACCGGCCGAAAGCAAGTATGCCTGGGACTATTTCAAACTGGTAGCCGAGACGCCGGCGGCCGACGCGTGGAAGCCACTGGCGACCGTCGGCTGTCCGCTGGTAAAAGTGTAAATGTCGGCCACAGCCGCCGCCGCGCCTTCCATCCCGCGCGCCTGGCTGATCGCGGGCGGCGTGGTCGTGGCGTTGCTGGCCGGGCTTATGCTGATCGGCCCGGCGCAGGTGGGGCAGTTCCTGTACCGGCCGCCGCAACTGCTATACGGGCAATTGCTTCTCGGACTGATCAATGGCGCGTTCTATGCGCTGCTGTCGCTTGGTCTGGCGGTGATTTTCGGCATGCTGAACATCATCAACTTTGCCCATGGCGCCCTGTTTATGATGGGCGCGTTCGCGGCGTGGATGCTGCTCTCCCCCAATTTGTGGCTTGGCATGATATCGCCGGGTTTGGCGCTGCCGGACTGGATGTCGGTCGGTTATTGGCCCTCATTAGTGTTGGCGCCGCTGCTGGTTGGCTTGTTCGGGCTGGTGATGGAAAAGTTCGTCATCAGCCGACTGTACAAGCTGGATCACCTATACGGTTTGCTACTAACGTTTGGGTTGGCGCTGATTATTGAGGGACTGGCGCGCAACGCTTTTGGCAGCTCTGGCATGCCCTACCGGGTGCCAGATAGCTTGGCCGGGGGCGCAAACCTTGGCTTTATGTTCATGCCCATCTACCGCGGCTGGGTCCTAGTCGCGGCGGTGGCCATGTGCCTCGTGACCTGGTTGCTCATCGAACGTACGCAGCTGGGTGCCCGGCTGCGTGCGGCGACGGAGAACCCGGGGTTGGTCCAGGCTTTTGGCGTAAACGTGCCGCGGATGATCAGCCTGACCTATGCCGGCGGCGTGGCCCTGGCGGCATTTGCGGGCGTGTTAGCCGCGCCGATCTACTCGGTCAACCCGAACATGGGTAGCAATTTCATCATCACCGTGTTCGCGGTTGTGGTCATTGGTGGCATGGGCAGCATCCTGGGCAGCATCGTGACCGGCTTTGGCTTGGGTATTCTGGAGGGGCTGACGAAGGTCTATTATCCCCAAGGGTCGGCCACGGTGATATTTGTGGTTATGGTGATTGTGCTGCTGGCCCGTCCGGCCGGGTTGTTCGGAAAGGCGGCATGATGGACGGCACCACCAACGCGGGACTGCGCCCGGCGCGACCGTTCACACTGCTGGGCTTCTCTGCCGCCCAGGCATTTGCGCTGGTGATCCTACTGGTCGCGATCGCGGCCGGGCCGTTCCTGATCTACCCCGTGTTCCTGATGAAGGTGTTGTGTTTCGCGCTGTTCGCCTGTGCCTTTAACCTGCTGATCGGGTTCGTCGGGCTGATGAGCTTCGGCCACGCCGCCTATTTCGGCATGGGCGCCTACGTCACGGCGTGGACGGCCAAGACGCTGCATGTCACGCCCGAAATCGCGATATTCCTGGGTGGTTGCGCGGGCGCGGCCCTGGGCACCGTGTTCGGCTGGCTCGCAATCCGCCGGCAGGGCCTGTACTTCGCCATGATCACGCTGGCGCTGGCGCAGATGAACTACTTTTTCTGCTTGCAAGCGCCGTTCACGGGTGGTGAGGACGGAATCCAGCAAGTGCCGCGCGGCGCGCTGTTCGGCCTTGTGCGGCTGGACCCCGATCTGGCGATGTATTCGGTTGTGGCCGTCGTTTTCGTGATCTGCTTCTTGTTGATCCACCGCATCGTCCATTCGCCGTTCGGGCAGGTGCTGAAGGCGATCCGGGAGAACGAGCCGCGGGCCGTGTCGCTCGGCTACCGGGTCGATGACTATAAGTTGGTGGCGTTTATCCTAAGCACCTTCATCGCCGGGATAGCCGGTGGGACGAAATCGCTGGTGTTCGGCATCGCAACACTGACGGACGTGAACTACGCCATGTCTGGCGAGGTTGTGTTGATGGCGCTGCTGGGCGGCCTTGGCACGATCTTTGGCCCGGTCGTCGGTGCCGGCGTGATCGTCTGGACCGAAAGCGCACTGTCGGGTGCCGGGTCTTGGGTGACGGTAACGCAGGGCGTTATTTTCGTCGCCTGCGTGCTCGCGTTCCGGCGTGGCATCATCGGCGAGGTCGCGGCATTGATCCGGCGTCCGTTGTAAGGTCGCAACCGCGCCGCCCGCGGGCGTGCTACAGGGTCCGCGATGCTGGGGACCGTGCGATGACAGTGCCGATCGCGAAGAGCCGGTTCCGGCCCGAGTACCTGTTTCGCCCACGCTCTATCGGCCTCGTCGGCGCCAACACGGCCCTTGGTCAGTCCGTGCTGCACAATTTGCGCGCAGGCGGCTACGCGGGCGCAATCACGGAGGCCGATCGAGCGGAGGACCTGCCCGCGCCGCCCGACCTCGCGCTGATCACCACGGCGTCGGACGATGCAGGTGCTGCCATCGCCGGCATCGGCCGGTTGGGCACCCTGGCTGCGATCTGCTTTGCGCCTGCGCCAGACCTGGCCGCGGCGGCGCAGGCGGCGAAGGTGCGCGTTATTGGCCCGGCCGCATTCGGGATCATGGTGCCGTCGTTCAACCTCGACGCGACCGCCGGGCCGATCCGGGCGCGGCCGGGCCGGGTGGCGCTTGTGTCGCAATCGGCAGCGCTGTGCCGGTCCGTGCTCGACTGGGCCGAGCCGAACGGCGTCGGGTTCAGCCACATCGTGGGCCTCGGTGGCGCCGCGGACATGGGGTTTGCGATGACGCTCGACTGGCTGGCGCGCGACCCGGGGACCGGGGCGATCCTGTTGGACATCCGCACCATTCGGAGCCGCCGCTCGTTTCTGTCTGCCGCCCGGGCCGCCGCACGCCTGCGCCCGGTTGTCGCCATTCGTGCAGGCGCGCGCCTGACAGACTCGACTGGCCATGCCGACCGCGCGTTCGATGCTGCCTTGCGCCGCGCCGGGGTGATCCGCGTCGAACGGTTGGCCGACCTTCTGGCGGCGGCCGAGACCCTAACCCGCGCCCGGCCGCTACGGTCCGAGACGGTCGCGATCGTGACCAACGCGATCGGCCCCGGTCAGCTGGCCGCCGACGCCGCGCTGGCGCTCGACATTCCGCTGGCTTCGCTGTCGGACGAGACACGCACGGTGCTGGCCATGCGACTGCCGCCGACACGACCGGACCTAGGGCTGATCTGGACCGGTGCCGACCAGCCGATCCGCTTGGCCGAGGCCGCGAGCCTGCTATCGGGTACGACGGAGGTGGGCGGCGTCGTGGTCGTCATGGCGCCCACCGGACCCGGCGATGACGCGGCGATCGAGGCGCTATCGGCCAGCTTCGCCTCGCTTAAAATGCCGATGCTGACGGCCGTGCTGGGCGAGACGACCGCCGCCCCCCATCGCAAACGCCTGGCCGAGAATGGCATTCCCGTTTTTGCCACGCCGGAACAGGCCATGCGCGGCTTCGGCCAATTGCTGCAGCAACGCCGGGCACGGGCGTCGGCGCGCGAGCTGCCAGACAGTCAGGTATTGACGCTCGCCCCCGATCGCGCCGCCGTCAGTGCCGTGTTCGCCGCCATACGGACCGACGGCCGCTTCGGGCTGTTGCAGCATGAGGCAATGGCCGTGCTGGCCGCCTATGGCATCAGGACGGTGGCGCATGTCTTTGCGCCGACGCTGGCCGCAGCGGTGACGGCCGCGGCAGCGCTGGAGTACCCGGTCGTGCTGAAGCTGGCCCGGATAGAAAGGCCCCGCGCCCGCGGCCCCGGCGGCGTCGCCCTCGATCTTGCAGACGCGGCGTCGCTCCGGGCCGCAGGCGAGCGCCTGGAGCGGCGGCGAGCCGGTCCGCCGGGTTTCATCGTGCAGCGGCAGATTGGCCGGGCACGGGAGCTGCGCATCACCGTCCAGGATGACAGCCTGTTCGGCCCCGCAATCGGCCTTGGTCAGGGCGGGAGTGCGGCCGACTTGCTGGACGACGTCGTCGTCGACCTGCCGCCGCTCAACCTCACGCTGGCCACCAGCCTGATTGCCCGTACCCGTGCCGCGCGCGCGCTGGCCGAACTGCATGAACAGCCGGCGGCTGACGTGGCGGGCGTGGCCGACGTCCTGGTCCGTATCAGTCAGTTGATCGTCGACTTTCCCGAGATCGGATCAATCGACGTCAACCCGCTTTTTGCCGATGCCGAGAGCGTGCAAGCCGGCGATGCTTGGATCGGACTCCGACCGCCCGGTGTGCTGGGTCAGTTGGCGATCGCCCCCTACCCGGCGGAACTTGTGGAGCACTGGCCAGCACATGGCGGAATGCTGACGATCCGGCCGATCCGGCCCGAGGATGCCGGCGCGCATGCGGCTCTGTTCGCGCGCCTAACACCCGAGGATATTCGGTTCCGATTTTTCAGCATGATCCGGATGCTCTCACCCGAGCAGATCGCCCGTATGACGCAAGTGGATTACGACCGGGAGATGGCGTTTATCGCAGTGCGCGAGGTGACTGACGGCCCAGCGGAAACGGTGGGGGTCGCTCGGCTGGTACGCGAGCCGTATGCCCCCAGGGGCGAGTTCGCAGTTGTCGTCGAAGGCGCGATGAAGGGCCAAGGCGTGGGGCGACGGCTTATGCAGCGGTTGATCGATTGGGGCAGGGCGCAGGGATTACGGGAGATCGAGGGCCAAGTCCTGGCCGAAAATGCGCCAATGCTCGCGTTCATGCGAAGGCTTGGCTTCAACCTGCATCGGTCGGTCGACGATCCGGAGATCGTCGACGC
>JAYVTX010000402.1:0-3667 GCA_043788425.1 Rhodospirillales bacterium | reverse complement strand
CGGTTGGTCAGTCTAAAACTGGGGTCGTCACTTGCGGCACTGCGGCTATTGCGCTGTGCCGGAGGGGCTGCTGGGCCGGCGCTGGCGGGAAAGAAGACGTGGTCGACAGCGCAGGTATTGATGCCCCGCCGCTCGTCAGACTGGCCTGACGCGAACACGACTTTAATATCATAGACGCAGTTGCCGTCAGCGAGCAGGCGCACAGGCCGGTTCTCGTTCGGGGGAACGGTATTGTCGCCCAGCCTGTCTTTTCCCCACGTCGTCATGCCAGCGGGCGTTGCGTACAACTCCATGATTTCCGACCGGGTACGGTTCACAGCATTGAACGACGGGTTGTCGGCCGCGTGGGCCATCACGGGCATGAGAATAACCAAGATCGCGAGACGGTTCATCGGCGGACCCTGCGTAGCACGCCCAGATTATGGCGAGGCGGTCACCAATTTTCCAGCCGCGCCCGCGCCCGCAGCCACGCAAATACGGTCCAGATAACTGGCGGCACCAACGCGAGCGGTATCGCGACCGGCCAGGAAAGCGCTGCGCATCCGACGCCCCACGCCGCCATCGCCCAAACCCCGGCCGCAACCCACGGCGCTGGCACCCCGGCACGATGGAGCAACTGGTAACAGTGCCCCCGGTGCGCCTGGGTCAGCCGTTCGCGCGCCAATAAACGACGTATAAGGGTCACGCCGACATCAAACAGCAAAACCAGCAGCCCCAGGGGCACCACGAGCTCGGCGGACGTGCTGCGTTGCACCTCAACCACGGCCAGCACGGCCAGCGTGAAGCCACAGAACTGACTACCGACGTCGCCCAGGAAGATGCGGGCGCGTGGGAAGTTGAAGGGCAGAAAGCCAATCAACCCAGCCGCCAGCGTGAGGGCAACCACGTGCCCTGCCGCATCGTCCCATCCGGCCAGGGCGAGGCCCACGATAATGCAGACACCCGCCACTAGTCCGTTCAGCCCGTCCATGAAGTTCAGGGCATTGGTGGCGAACATGATCCAGCAAAAAGTCAGTACCGGCCCGAACAGTCCCAGTGGCACCGGCCCGACCTGTGAGACAGACACGCCGCCCAACACGACGACGAGCGCCGCCGCCGCCTGAGCCGCGAATTTGATCCGGACAGGCAAGTTGTAGATGTCGTCCAGCAACGCCACCGACGCGACAATGAGGCCGCCGAGCAAAAGGACGGGGAACTCAGATGGACTTGGCTGGTCCAGAAGAACAAGGCCTATGACCGCCATCACGACGACCACCGGGCCTACCCCCCCGCCTTTCGGCACAGGGGCCGAGTGCGAACTGCGTGCATTGGGCCGATCGATTGGGCCGATCCGCACCATGCCCGACACGATAGCGGCCGACAGCGCGGCTATCGGCATAATGAAAACCAACATGGTCGCGATCAGGTTCAAGCGGCGTCCCAGTACGTTATACCGTGCCCCATCCGTGCCCCCATTCGTGGCGGTTTGGTGTGGACGGCGCATGGGCTATACGGTTGGGCCAATGGCATCGCAACGCTCCGTGAACCGAATACTGCTCAACGTCCTACTGGACGGGGCACTCGCGGCCGTGGCGACGCTGCTCGCGCGCTATTTGGCCGATCCGGGCGGCGGGCTGCTGCATCCGCTGTGGTTCCTGGGCGGCGGCGCGGTGACGCTGCTGTTCACCGGGCTATGGTTCCGCATGCCGCAGCAATACTGGCGGTTCGCCGGGATCGAGGAGCTGTTGGGCCTCGTCGGCAGCGCCGTTGCCAGCGCTGTCCTGTTCGCGCTCCTGCTCACGGTCACGGGGTTCCCGCTGCCGACGCCCACGTTTCCCGTTATTCACGCGCTGGTGCTGATCGTGGCGCTCGGCACGCCCAGAGTCATCTATCGCCTGCGCCTGACGCTACGGCAGACACGGCGGGCCGATGACGCCCAGCCGGTGCTGCTGGTGGGCGCGGGCGACGGGGCGGATCTGTTTTTGCGGGCACTCGCCTGGGGGCAGGGGCGGGGCTATCGGGTGTTGGGCCTGCTATCGCTCCGCCCGGGTCAGGAGGCGCGGCGCATCCACGGCCACACGATCCTGGGCAGCATCGCCGACGCCGCTTCCGTTCTGGCCAAGCTGCGACAGGAGGGCCGGCCCGCGAGCGCCCTGGTTGTGACGCAGCCGGACCTCACCGGGCCCATGCTGGCCCGCCTGCTATCCGTCGCCGACGACGCGGGCGTACCGGTCCGCCGCGCACCCCGCCCGACCGCGCTGCAGGAGGCGGCCGATACCGGTACCAAGCTCGAACTGGCGCCCGTCGCGATCGAGGATCTGCTGAACCGCGCGCAGGTCCCGCTCGATCGCGAAGGTATGGCCCGACTGGTGCAGGGCCGGGTCGTGCTGGTCACGGGCGCCGGCGGCACGATCGGGTCGGAGCTCGCGCGGCAGTTGGCAGCACTGGGCCCGAAGCAACTGGTTCTGGTCGATAATGGCGAGTACGCGCTGTGGCAGATCGACCTCGAGCTTGCCGAAACCCACCCGAACACGCCACGCCGGGCCTGCATCGCCGACATCCGCGACCGGCTGCGGATCGAACAGCTGTTTCAGGCGCTGCGGCCGGAGCTTGTGTTTCATGCAGCCGGGCTGAAGCATGTGCCAATGGTGGAGGCGAACCCGCTCGAGGGGCTGCTGACCAACGCCGTCGGCACCCGGCACGTGGCGGACGCGGCGCGGGCAGTGGGCGCGCAGGCGATGGTGCTGATCTCAACCGACAAGGCGGTGAACCCCAGCAGCGTGATGGGCGCGAGCAAACGATTGGCGGAGCGGTACTGCCAGGCGCTGGACCTGATGGGCCGCCGTACCGGGTCGGGCATGCGGTGCGTGACGGTCCGGTTCGGCAACGTGCTCGGCAGCACCGGCTCGGTTGTGCCGCTATTCCGCCGGCAACTGGAACGGGGCGGGCCGCTGACGGTCACGCATCCAGCCATCGAGCGGTACTTTATGACGGTGCGTGAAGCGGTCGGTCTGGTGCTACAGGCCAGCGTCGTCGGCGTGCAGGACCGCGATCTGCCGAGCGGCCTGGCCGGTGGCATCTTCGTGCTCGACATGGGTGAGCCGGTCAAAATCGCGGACCTTGCGCGGCACATGATCCGGCTGGCTGGCCTACGCGTGCTGGAGGGCGACGCCGCCCCAGGTGTAATGGGTGAGGGGGTGCGCATCGAGTACACCGGCCTGCGCCCCGGCGAGAAACTGCAAGAGGAGCTGTTCCATGACGAAGAACCGCCAGCCGCCACCGGCTATCCCGGCCTGCTGATGGCCAGCCCCCGTGCCGCCGACCCGGCCCTGGTCGGACGCGCCATCGATGAGATCGCCGCCGCCTGCGCCCGCGGTGCGATCGACCCGGCGCTCGTCCTGCTCGGCCGCATGATCCCCGAATTTTCGCGTCAGCCTGCGCCCATCCCCGCTATCGTTACCGCCAAGGCAGCCGTGTCATGATCCCATTCCTGGACCTGAAGGCGCAGCAGGCCCGCATCGCGCCCCTGCTGCAACCGCGGATCGACCGGGTTATGGCGCATTGCCAATTCGTACTGGGGCCGGAAGTGGCGGAGCTGGAGGGCCGGCTCGCGGAATTCTGTGGCGCGCAGCACTGCGTGGGTGTCAGCTCCGGCACCGATGCGCTGCAAATTGCGATGATGGCCGAG
>JAYVTX010000401.1:0-3949 GCA_043788425.1 Rhodospirillales bacterium | reverse complement strand
CAGGCCGTGCGGGCCGCGATCGACGCAGCCGGGCACCCGGCGCTGTTGCTGGTGGACACGATCTCATCCCTGGGGTCGCTTGAGTTCCGGATGGCCGAGTGGGGCATCGACGGCGTTGTGGGGGGCAGCCAGAAGGGGCTAATGCTGCCGACCGGGTTCAGCTTTACCGCGACGTCGGAGAAGGCAATGGCGGCGCATGCGACTGCGGGGCTGCGGCGGCACTATTTCGATTGGACGGTTATGCTGACGCGCGGGTTCCGTTCGTTCGTGGGGACGGTGCCGGTCAGCATGTTCTTTGGATTGAAGGAAAGCCTACGGCTAATCGAGGCCGAGGGCCTTTCGGCGATCGTCGCCCGCCATCACCGATTGGCGGAGGCGACGCGCGCGGCCGTGCGGACCTGGTCGGCCAATAATGGGCCGCAGCTGTATTGCCTGGACCCGGCCCGGTATTCCGATAGCGTAACGACGGTGCTGATGCCGGAGGGGTTCAGCGCGGACGCGGTGCGCGGGGTGGCGCTAGACCGATATAATGTGTCGCTGGGCGGCGGGCTGGGCAAGTTGTCGAACCAGGTGTTCCGGATTGGGACGATTGGCGATTTGAACGAGCCGATGGTGCTGGGTGCGCTGGGTGCGGTCGAGTTGAGTTTGCGCGCCAATCACGTGCCCCATGGGCGGGGCGGGGTTGAGGCAGCCATGGATGTGCTTGCGGGATAGCGTACCGCGCCGTTCGCAGCTGGCGTATCACTATTGAGGCGCTCCTTCGGCGCTGGGACGCGGTTGGCAGTGCTAGGCGGGCCAACCACGTCCTGGCAGGGTCGGAGACGTGCAATGTCCTCATCCCTGCCGCTACCCGTGGCGGCGTCGGTGATTACCGGTTCCATCGGGCTGTCAATCACCGCGGCGGCAGCCGGAAAATAATCTGTCGGGCCGACCTCCTTAAGCGTGGAAGCTTCGGGTGTAAGGCAAACCGGGATCAAACCGCGGCCGGGTGATCGGTCTATTCAAGGCTGCCAGCTAGGCGGATTACCGGCCAACGTGATCCAGGCCTCCGAACGGACACAGAACCTTGCCGGCGACCTGTCCGCGTTTGAGGGCGCACCGCTGTTCTAGATCGCTTGCGACATCAGGTTCTCTCTCAAGCGTTACGCAGACTTCACCGTTAGGGAAGGCAGTTTGCTCAGTTCCCGAATGCCGATCGGTTCCGCGTTGCTCTGTCCGAGTTACGCGATCGCGGCACGACAGACCGCCTGCGCGCCGTTTGGCTAGACCTGGCGTCGCTTGATCTGGACGTTGTCGGGGCCCCGGTCACACAGCAGATCACAACACTGCTGGCCACAGTAATGAAGGGCGCGCCCGCGCGCCCGTGCAACGGCGCCCGCCTGTTCGCCACGTTCCTGATGCGCTCCATCTTCTGCAAAGTCGCCCAAAGGGTTGGGCTGCTACCAGAGCATAGGAGCTTCTCTGACCCCTTAACCTGCTGCCAGACCAACCTGCCGGCCTTTGTGGGGCTACTAGGCGTTCAAGGGTGGCGTATCGACACCGGCGGGTCGTCGGCCGCGCTGGCGCACCGCTTCAATGGCAGGGTTCTGGCCAGGTGTGCACGGTAGGGCCGACCGGTGAAGGTCGATACGGACGAGCGGGCGTTTCTGATTGCGACCGCCCGGCAGGACTGGCCGGCTGTGGAGCTCGCGATCTTTCGCACACTGCTCGAACAAGCGGTCGACACGAAGTCTCCGTCCAAGATCGTTTCAGGCACTGACAGGGCGCCGGCTCACTGGCCCGGCCAGCCTGTGCCATACCGGGGTTGAGGAAGCGCGCTACCCCACGGCCGCTGCTTCCGCGCGCCGTTTGCCACCGTGCGACTGACCAGATCGAAACGGTTCTGCGCTAGGCGGTCCGCGAACTCCGCCGTGTAGAAATGCGACGGAAAACTGGGTTGCACTCCCGGCGACGCGCGGCCGGAAAGGCCGTATGCCGCTGCCTCCGGCCAGACCGCGAGCACGCGCCGCGCATAATTGGCCGCGATCTCGGGCGTTTTGGAGTGATAGGACGTGATCGCAGTCCCCCAACTGCCGGAGGCCTGGAACAATGACAAGACGAATCGTGCGCCATAGGCCGCATTGATCGCGGGGTCGAACGCCTCGTCCAGCGAGGCGAACGCGTGCGGATGCATGGCTAGGTTGATCTGCATGCAGCCAACATCGATCGACTGCAACCCGGATGACCGCAGGGACTGGACCGCTGCGATCGCGTCCGCCTTACTTTCGTAATAGTGGCCGGCGCCCGCGACGTTTATCGTCCATGGCCATGGTACGGAGCGGGTTGCGATCAGGCGCCCGCTCTCGACCAGGGCGAGCGCTCTGAGTAGCCGGGGCGGGGCGGCCGTCAGGCGCTCCACGGACGTGATGGCATCGGCGCAGGCCGTCGCATCCTCGGCCGCCTGGGCCAGTCCAGGCCACAGCAGAAGCGCCACGACCAGAATGGATCGCTTCCCGCGACGCAACCCGGCAGATGCCTCAATCAACTCCGCCACAGCTGCTACCCGCTGCGTCATCGCCAATCTCCTGTGGCCAGCGGCGTCGCGACCGGCCCTGTCACAGCGGGGCTGGCGCCGGTTCGAACAGATTGTTACATAAACATGGGTGCTGCGGAAAAATACATGATGCAACTTGAGGGACCGCTATTCCAACACCGATGCCGGATTACGGCGCTGTTCCTGCTGATGGCACTTTGGCCTGCCATTACCTGGGCGCAGCTGGCTGACCGGTACGGTCTTGTCGACGACTTCGCTTCGGCCGGGGAGACAGGCGCCATCGCAGGAGTGCGATTTCCGCGCGGCTCCGCGCCTGTAGGCGTACGTGTCGGCAGCTTCATTCTACAGCCCGAAGCGAGTGCTACGGCCGGCTTCGACGATAATGTGCTGGGTACAAAGCGGGCGCGGGGCAGTGCGTTCGAGCAAACCCAGGCCGTTCTGCAGGCCGGGTCGGACTGGTCGCGGAACAGCATCTTGGCCCGGCTATCCGTCAGCGATCTGCGCTACCTTGACCAGCCGCGTCAATCCTACACGGATTGGACGGCAACCCTGGGAGGAAGCTACGAGATCGGCCGCGACACAGCCTCGCTGCGCTACACGCATCAGAACTTAATCCAGACGCCCCGCGACCTGAACACCCCACAACTGGACGCACCGATCGCCTATCGAGTGGATAATCTCCGGGCTACCTACGATGCGCGTTTCAATCGACTAACATTGCGCCCCGGTCTGGACGTGTCGGTCTACAGCTACGACGATGGCAGAGTGGCCGGGCAGCCTTACCTTCAGACCTATCGTAATCGCACCGTCCTTACGCCTGGCTTGGTGGCCGCCTACGAGTTGGCGCCGCAGCGCGAGCTGATCGGCGTCGTTCAAAACGGCGTTGCCTCGTTTCGCAACCCTGTACCCGGCGCGCTGTTGCTGGACTATAATGACACGCTGGCGCTGGGCGGTATCGACTATGACGGCGGCGGCCTGTGGCGCGTTCGGGCGCTTGCCGGATACGAGGTGCGCAGCTTTTCAAGCCCGTTGCTGAAGTCGATCCAAGCCCCCGTGGCCGAGTTGACCGTGATCGTCCGGCCCACACGACTGACGACGGTGACCGGCGTTGTGTCGCGCCGCATTACCGATTCGGCCGACGAGACCACCACGGGCGTGACGAAGACGTCCGCCCAACTGACGGTCGACCATGAGTACCTCCGCAACGTCCTTTTAAAAGCGACGGGTGGTATTTCGTATGACAGTTACGGGCGTGGCCAGGGTGAACAAGTACTGTTCACCGCTGGCGCCGGTGCGACTTGGCTGATCAACCGCACAGCGCGGCTCACAGCCACCTACGATTTCAGAGTGCGGCAATCGCATAGTAGCGCACTGCTCGGCGATGCCGCGCAGCCGAGCGTGGGGCAGCCTTTCGGC
>JAYVTX010000400.1:0-2924 GCA_043788425.1 Rhodospirillales bacterium | reverse complement strand
TCGTCGCCGATGAACGCGCGGGCGCACCAGATCGCGTGGCCCAGCCCCAGCGGCACCTGCTGGCGCACCGTCGTGATCGAACCCGGCGGGACCTTCATTTTGTCCAGCAGCTCGATCATGTCGGTCTTGCCACGCTCGCGCAGCGTCGCCTCCAGCTCGTATGACACGTCGAAATGGTCGATCAGTGCCGTCTTGCCCCGGCCGGAGACGAGGCAGAACTGCTCGATCCCGGCCGCCCGCGCTTCTTCGATCGCGTACTGGATCAGCGGCTTGTCGACGACGGGCAACATCTCCTTCGCCATCGCTTTTGTGGCCGGCAGGAAACGGGTGCCCAGGCCTGCGACCGGCAGGACAGCTTTGCGCAATGGCTTTTTCACGTGGCAACGTTCCCAGGTTTATGCGGATCAGTCGCATGCGATTGTGGCACGATCAAGCATACTCGCGCAGCGCATTCGCCTCCATGGCCAGCACGGCACTGACATTCAGGATGCCGCGCGCCGTGACGCTGGGTACCAACACGTGCAACGGCTTGGCCGCACCCAGCAATAACGGCCCGATCGCCAGCCCATCGGCGGCGGCGGCCAGCAGGGTGAAACTGATATTGGCGGCGTCCAGCGTCGGCATAATCAGCAGGTTCGCGGTACCGCCGAGCTTGCTGTCGGGTACGGCACGGTTGCGCACTGCCTCAACCAAGGCGGCGTCGGCGTGCATTTCCCCGTCCACCTCCAACTCCGGCTGTTGGGCACGCACCAATGCGAGGGCCGCCCGCATCTTTTGTGCCGATTCCGACCGGCTGCTGCCGAAGCTGGAATGGCTCAGCAGCGCTGCCTTGGGCACGATGCCGAAGCTGCGAACGGCGGCAGCGGCCAGGCCGGTCATCTCCGCAATCTGGGCGGCGGAAGGATCGACGTTCATGTGGGTGTCGCAGATGAACAGGGCCCCCGATTGCAAGATCAGTACCGACAGGCCGTAGAGGCGGGACAGGCCGGGCCGCCGGGGAATGATCGGCAGGGCGTAGTTCACGTGCCGCCACCAATCGCCGGTACCGCCGCACACCGCCGCGTCTGCCAGCCCGGCCTGCAGCAACATGCTGGCCGCAACCGTGCCCCGGCGCACCATCCGCCGGCTGGCCGCATCAGGCGGCGCGCCACGCCGTCCAGCCAGCAGCTGGTACGATGAAACCAGCGGATCGAACACCGCCCGGTCCTCGTTCGGGTCCAACACCTGCACGCTGTCGCCGATCGTCAAACGCAGGCCCAGCGCCTTGATCCGCGCCGTAATCTCCGTCCGGCGTCCAAGTAAAATCGGTTCCGCGATGCCATCATCGACCACGGTCTGTACGGCACGCAGGACACGGTCGTCCTCACCCTCGGCATAGACGATCTTGCGCAGGGATTGACGCGCCGCTTCGAACACCGGGCGCATCGTCTGGCCAGACCTAAAGACGAATTTTTCGAGGTCGCGGCGATAGGCTGCAAAGTCGGCGATCGGGCGTTTGGCTACGCCGCTGCGCATGGCGGCGGCGGCGACGGCCGGCGCGATTTGCAAGATCAGGCGAGGGTCGAACGGCTTGGGGATGATGTAATCCGGGCCGAACATCGGCGCCGCGCCGCCATACGCTGCGGCCACCACCTCGCTCGCCTCCACCCGGGCCAGCACGGCGATGGCCTCGACGCAGGCGACCTTCATTTCTTCGTTGATTTCCGTGGCACCCACATCGAGCGCGCCGCGAAAGATGAAGGGGAAGCACAGTACGTTGTTGACCTGGTTCGGATAATCGCTGCGCCCGGTGGCGACAATCGCGTCGGGGCGGACGGCGCGCACCGCCTCCGGCAGGATCTCGGGGTCCGGATTGGCCAGGGCCATGATCAGCGGGCGCGGACCCATCAGTGGCAGCCACTCGGCCTTCAGCACGCGCGGCGCAGACAGGCCCAGGAACACGTCGGCACCCGCCAGCACGTCCGGCAGGGTTTGTGCGTTCGTCGTTTTGGCGTAGCGGGCCATGTTGGGTGCCATGCCGTCCCGCTCGGTCCGGACAACGCCGTCGCGGTCAGTCAGCGTGACATTGGCGACCGGCAATCCCATCGCCACCAAAAGGTCAACGCATGCCAGCGCCGCGGCGCCCGCACCGGACGTTACCAGCCGCACGTCCTCCAGCCGTTTACCCTGCAGCAGCAGCCCGTTGCGGATCGCGGCGGCAACGATGATAGCCGTGCCGTGCTGGTCGTCATGGAACACGGGGATGCCCATGCGGGCGCGCAGCCGGCGTTCGATGTCAAAACACTCGGGCGCCCTGATGTCTTCGAGGTTGATGGCCCCGAACGTTGGCTCCAGCGCAGCCACGACGCTGACAAACAGGTCAGGGTCGGTCGCATCCACCTCGATATCGAACACATCGATGCCGGCGAACTTCTTGAACAGGACGGCTTTGCCCTCCATCACTGGCTTACTCGCCAGCCCGCCGATGTTACCCAGGCCGAGGACGGCGGTGCCGTTAGTGATGACGGCGACCAGGTTGCCGCGGGCCGTCAGGTCGCGCGCTGCGTCGGGGTCGGCCACGATCGCCTCGCACGCGGCCGCCACGCCCGGCGAGTACGCCAGCGCAAGGTCGCGCTGCGTCACCATGCGCTTCGTGGGTTCGATTTGCAGTTTACCTGGTCGCGGCAGGCGATGGTAATCCAGCGCCGCCTTGCGGAAATCGTCGTCCATAGCCACCAGCCTCCCGATTACTGCCTAGGATCGGGCACCGCCGCACCATTGGCAACCGGGGCGCAACTCAATGGGCGGCCGGGGCTCGCGGGCCCATTGGCAACCAGCACCGGACAGTTCACATCAGGGAGTATGCGGTCGAGAAGACTCGAACTTCCACAGGGTTGCCCCCACAAGCACCTCAAGCTTGCGCGTCTACCATTTCGCCACGACCG
>JAYVTX010000399.1:0-5063 GCA_043788425.1 Rhodospirillales bacterium | reverse complement strand
ATACGGATAGGCGAAGGCACTGAACACCAGGCCAAGCTGCGTATTGGTCAGCCCCAGATCCGCCTTGAACGCGCCCGCCGCCGTGCTGACGTTTACCCGATCGACGTATGTGATGAAGTACATCGCGCAGAGCAGAAGCAGGACGTTGCCGCTGGCTGTAATACGCCGGGTCGCCATCGTTCATTCCCTCCCGTTCTGGCCGTCAGACCTCGTTCGCGCTCGATCCGTTTCGCCAATCGCCCTAATCCAGAGTAACGTTACTATCAGGTGGCGCGTCCGTGAGCATTAGGTCATTCAAGCCGCCCGGTGCGTAGTGCACCGCTCAACGACCATAAACGACCACGCCACAAGTCAAACCCGCCTTCTTGACAATTGGTCACACAACTAGGCAGGGGGTCGGTCAAGTTTTGCCACAAGCCTTGCCATGCCGGTTTAGTGCCCGTTACGCTGAGGTTGTAGTCAAGACATGGTGGGGCACGTATGCGGGATGTGAGACCGAGTGGTATCCGTTGGCTTCAGTTGATCTGCGGCATTGTCTGCATGGTGATGATCGCGAACCTGCAATACGGGTGGACGTTCTTCGTCAACCCGATCGCCGAACGCCATGGCTGGACAAAGGCGGCCATCCAGGTCGCGTTCACGGTTTTCATCCTCACCGAAACCTGGTTAATCCCGATCGAGGGTTGGTTCGTCGATAAATATGGCCCCCGCCTGGTCGTGTTATTCGGCGGCCTGATGTGCGGCCTCGGGTGGGTGCTGAACTCCTACGCCGACAGCCTGGGGCTGCTGTATGTGGCAGCCGCAATCTCCGGCACGGGTGCCGGTGCGGTTTACGGCACCTGCGTCGGCAATGCGCTGAAATGGTTTCCGGACCGGCGGGGCCTGGCGGCCGGCTTGACGGCGATGGGCTTCGGTGCCGGGTCTGCATTCACGGTCGTGCCGATCCAGAACATGATCAAGGCGTCGGGTTACGAATACACGTTCTTCTGGTTCGGCATCGGCCAGGGTGCCATCGTGATGGCGCTATCGCTGCTGCTGTTCGCCCCGCGGCTGGGCCCCGTGCCCGTCATGACAAAGCTGCTCACGGGCCGCGACGTATCGCCGGTGCAGATGATCAAAACGCCGGTGTTCTGGCTGATGTACGTCATGTTCGTCATGATGGCCGCGGGTGGCCTGATGGCGACGGCGCAGCTGGCCCCGATCGCCAAGGATTTTAACGTCGCCGGCGTGCCGGTCAGCCTAATGGGCCTGACGCTGCCCGCCCTATCGTTTGCCGCCACGATCGACCGCGTGCTGAACGGCGTGACCCGGCCGTTCTTTGGCTGGATCAGTGACATGATCGGCCGGGAAAACACGATGTTCATCGCCTTCGGGCTTGAAGGTCTTGGTATCTACGCGCTCAGCGTCTTTGGCCAGGACCCGATTATGTTCGTCATCCTGAGCGGGCTGGTGTTCTTCGCCTGGGGGGAAATCTACAGCCTGTTCCCCAGCACCTGCGCCGACAGCTTTGGCAGCAAGTACGCCGCCACCAACGCCGGACTGCTGTACACGGCAAAGGGGACGGCCGCCCTGGTGGTGCCGTTCACAAGTGTCCTGACGGAATGGACCGGTAATTGGCACGCCGTGTTCCTTACTGCGGCGGCGCTGAACATCCTGGCCGCCCTGCTGGCGTTGTTTGTGCTGAAGCCCATGCGGGGCCGCGCCGCCCGGGCGCCGATGCCGCTGGCCGTGCCGGCTGAATAACAAGCGGGGCGCGTAACTAGCCGGGCGGCACCAATCCGGTTATGGCTGCGGAAATTGCGGCCATGACGGATTGGAGCGGGCATGAACATCCACGAATACCAGGCCAAAGAGCTGCTACGCGGCTATGGCGTAGCCGTACTGGCCGGCCACGTCGCCTGGACGCCCGAAGAAGCAGCGGCCGCCGTCGCTGCCCTACCCGGCCCGGTCTATGTCGTGAAATCGCAAATCCATGCCGGCGGTCGCGGCGCGGGCAAGTTCGAGGGCGATCCGGGTGGCAAAGGCGGCGTTCGCCTAGCGCGTAGTGCCGAGGAGGTCGGCGCCGCTGCCGAGGCCATGATCGGCCACGTTCTGATCACAAAGCAAACCGGAGACGCGGGCCGCCGGGTTAGCCGCGTGTATGTGGAAGCCGGCTGCGACATCAAGCGCGAACTGTATCTGTCCCTGCTGGTCGACCGTGACACTGCCCGCATCGCCATCGTCGCCAGCACCGAAGGCGGCATGGAGATCGAGCGCGTCGCCGAGAATGAGCCGGACAAGATCCACAAAGTCTTTGTCGACCCGGCAACCGGGGTCCAGGCCTTCCACGCCCGCAAACTCGGCTACGCCTTGGGGTTGGAGGGCAAGCAGATCGGCGTGTTCACCAAGTTCGTGCTGGCGCTGTACCAGGCATTCATCGACCTCGATTGCGCCATCGTCGAGATCAATCCGCTGGTCGTGACCGCCACTGGTGAGGTCGTAGCCCTCGATGCCAAAGTCAGCTTCGACGACAACGCCCTCTACCGCCATCCGGAGTTAGAAAAGCTGCGCGATGAGAGCGAGGAGGACCCGAAGGAGCTGGAAGCCGCCAAGCACGCGCTGAATTATGTGGCGCTCGACGGGACCATCGGCTGCATGGTGAATGGCGCGGGCCTGGCGATGGCGACCATGGATATCATCAAGCTGTATGGCGGCAGCCCGGCCAACTTCCTCGACGTGGGTGGCGGTGCGACCAAGGAACGGGTGACGGCCGCCTTCAAAATCATCCTGTCCGACCCGCGGGTCGAGGGCATCCTGGTCAATATCTTCGGCGGCATTATGCGCTGCGATGTGATTGCCGAAGGTGTGGTGGCCGCCGCGCGAGAGGTGAGCCTCGACGTGCCGCTGGTGGTACGGCTGGAAGGTACAAACGTCGATTTGGGTAAGGAGATCCTGTCCCACTCCGGCCTGCCGATCATCAGTGCCGACAACCTGGCCGACGCCGCCGAAAAAGTCGTCCGCGCCGTAAAGGAAGCCGCATAATGGCCGTGCTCGTCGACGCTAACACGCGGGTTATCACCCAGGGGTTCACCGGCGCGCAGGGCACGTTCCATTCGGAACAGGCAATTGCGTATGGCACAAAGGTTTTGGGCGGTGTCACGCCGGGTAAGGGCGGCACGCGGCACCTGGATCTGCCGGTATTTGACACGGTCGCCGAAGCGCGGGAGGCAACGGGTGCCACGGCCAGCGCCATCTACGTGCCCCCGCCTTACGCCGCCGACGCGATCCTGGAAGCGATTGATGCCGGTATCCCGCTGATCGTCTGCATCACCGAGGGCATTCCCGTTCTGGACATGATCCGGGTCAAGCGTGCGCTGGATGGCAGCGGGTCCCGCCTGATCGGTCCCAACTGCCCCGGCGTCATCACGCCCGACGCGTGCAAGATCGGCATCATGCCCGGCCATATCCACCGCCGCGGCAGCGTCGGTATCGTCAGCCGCAGCGGCACGCTGACGTATGAGGCCGTAAGCCAGACGACGGCGGCGGGCCTTGGTCAAAGCACCTGCGTCGGCATTGGCGGTGACCCGGTGAAGGGCACCGACTTCATCGAAGTGTTAGAAATGTTTCTGGCTGACCCGGAAACACATAGCATCATCATGATTGGCGAAATTGGCGGCCAGAGCGAGATCCTGGCGGCCGAGTTCATCGCCGCGTCGCGCACGAAAAAGCCGGTCGTGGGTTTCATTGCGGGCGCCACCGCACCGCCCGGACGCCGCATGGGCCATGCCGGCGCAGTCATCAGCGGCGGTCGGGACACGGCGGCCGCCAAGTTCGACGCCATGAGAACGGCAGGGATCCATGTGGCCGAAAGCCCCGCTGCGCTGGGCTCTACAATGGTCGGTGCCCTACGCAAATAACGGCGAACAAAATGTAGCTTGAAACCTGTCGCGGTAGTCCCCAGATTGTGCAGCGCAGCAGAGGCCGTTCGCGGCGCTGTTTGCAGGACGTTTCCTCCCTAAACTTGGCGGTACCTTCGGGTGCCGCCTTTTTTTTCGCCTGCTCTGGTGTTGACGCGCCGGGTACGGCATGACCGCACCGATGATACAGCGTGTCGAAACATGGATCGGACGGATCGACCGTATCGCACCGCTGCTTGCAGCAATGATCGCTGCCGATGCGTATGGCACGCGTATGATGGGATACGCCGCCAGGCCCCGCGCTGATTTTGCGGGTTGGTGGGGCTGGACCGACCAGGGCCTATACCTACGCGCGGCGCAGGCCTGGTCGGCCGGCGTGCTGGACCGGGCCGAACATTGGTATTTTCCCGGCTACGCCATGCTGGCCGCGCCGTTTGTCCGCCTACTTCCAATCGATCCGTTCACCCCGGTCGACGTTTTATGCCTGATCGTCAGCACCCTAGCCTTTTGTGCCCTAGCCGAACGGCTGCTCCATCGGCCCGGCGCGCGCACAATCGGTGCCGCGGTTTGGATCGTTACCGTCTCGCTGAACGGGCTGGCGTTGCGCAGCTGGGTGGAGCCGTGGACGACGACGCCGGTGGCCGCGCTAAGCCTGATTTCGCTATGGCTCATGCTGCGGCTGATCGACGGGGCAGGTGCCCGGACCGGATTCGGCCTGGGCCTGGCGGCAGGCGCGGTGCTGCTATTCCGCCCGACGGACGCCCTGGTGCTGTGCATCGCGGCCGGCGTGGCCGGGGGCGTCGTGGTGCTTATGCGCCGGGACTGGCGGCTGGCTGCCGCGGGTATCGCTGGTGTGGCCCTGCCCATCGGCGTGTTTGGGGCGACGTACCTGGCGCTGTATGGGCTAACACGCAGCGACTATCTGACCTGGTCGGCGCTCGTAGGCTTCGAATGGCGTTTGCTGCCGCTGCGCTGGGTGACGCTGGTGATCGACCCGGCCCCCCTGATCCCGGATGAGACCGGGTTGTCCCGTGCGTTCTGGTGGGTGATACCGGGCGTCATGGGTGGTGCCGCGTGTCTGGCCGTCACGCGCGGCCGGGCCAGGGCGCGGCATGCTGCTGTGCTAGGCACGGTGGCGCTGCATGTGGGCGTGTATCTGGCGTATCG